>JAICSB010000191.1 GCA_025937115.1 Pseudonocardiaceae bacterium
CGAGGTGAACCAGGTGCAGCCCGGACACTGCCACCGCTCGCCAGCGAACCACATGTGGTGGTAGACGATCAGCTGTGACCGCCCGTCGAAGACGTGCGCCAACCGGACCGGTCCGTGCTCGCCTTCGAGCGTGTAGTCGAGTAGTTCCCGAGTGGCGGCCTTCTCCCGGACCCGTAGCTCGTCCAGTTGGCGCTGCCAGGTCTCGGCGTCGACAACGGGCGGTAGTGCGTTGGCGGTCATGGCTTCCTCCTCGCTGCGAGCCGGTGTTGAGCTACTCCGGGATGATCGCTGTCAGTGTCGACTCTCGTCAGCGTCGAAACTCATCGCGCTGCCACGCTTGTACGCAAGCGGATCCGTATCGGACAAGATGATCACCTTGAGGTATGGAGTCCTGAACAGCCGCAAGTAATGTTCGTTAACCGTTCCTCTGTGAGTCAGCGTCGGGTGAACGTGAGGTGAGTGACGCCGCTGGGCATGGTCACGCTCTGTATGTCGAAACGCGAGTGCACGCCCTCCAGGCCGTCCCACAGCCGCTCGCCCCGTCCGAGCACGATCGGGACCACCGCCAGGTGCATGTGGTCGACTAGGTCGTTGGCCAGGAACTGCCGGACAGTGGACACGCCGCCACCGATCCGCACGTCCAGCCCATTCGCGGCCTCCTGGGCCTGCTCGAGGGCCTCGGCGGGGGAGGCATCGATGAAGTGGAACGTGGTGCCTCCGTTGAGCTCAATCGGTGGGCGAGGGTGATGGGTGAGGACGAACACCGGGGTGCGGAACGGCGGCTCGTCACCCCACCAGCCCTGCCAGTCATCGGTCCACGATCCGCCCTTCGGATCGAACTTGTTGCGGCCCATGATCTCCGCGCCGATGCCCTGGCTCCACCCGGTGCTCAGCACCCGCTCCGGGCCGGCCGGGATGTCGGGCTGGCGGTCGATCCCGAATAGCACCCGCCCGTCGAACCAGTCCAGCAGGGCTCGGCCGGCGTGCCCGAACGGGGCCTCCCGGCTCTGGCCCTCGCCGGTGGCGAAGCCGTCGAGTGAGACCGAGAAGTTGTGTATGCGGGTGCGGGCCACGTAGCTACTCCATCCGATCGGCGCGGGAGACGTCGCTCCATTACGACCGCTTACTCGCTACCACACCTGTGCGGTTCCCCGGCCGCAGCCTGCGAAACCTGGCACCAAGTGGATGGGCGAGCACTGCCGAAATGCTGCACTCTCCCCGAACCATATTGTGAGCGCCTCGCGCAGTCCCGCGTCAGTGCCATCGCCAACCCAGGCGACGTGTCCATCGGGACGCACCAATACGGCGGTCGGTGCACCGACCTCGCCGAGTACCGGAAGTTCCCAGGTGCCGGCATACGAGGCATCGACGAGCTGAACTCTGTCGGCCCACGGTGCGATGTCGAGGCCGCTGGCGTCACCGAGGTTGAGCAGCACCGGCTTGGCGTCGTACAACAACGAGAACACTCGCACGGTGCCATCCGCAGTCGCCAGATCCAGGTCGGGCATGCGGCGCCCCAACAGCGGATGTCCCTCACCGAGGTCATACGCGATTTCGAGGCCCGCGATCATGGCGGCGATGTGCTTGCGCGGCTCGTCCATACGCAGCAGCTCCATCACCGTGTCGCGCAGTGCAACGGACCGGTCGTCCGTTGCGCCGAGCGCCCTCTGCGCCATGGTGTTCCGCAGTACCCGCGCACCAACCGGGTGGCGTTCGGCCTGATACGTGTCGAGGAGGCTCACCGGTGATGTTCCGCTGACCACCTGGGCCAGCTTCCAGCCCAGGTTGACCGCATCCTGCACGCCAATGTTCAACCCCTGGCCTCCCATCGGGGCGTGCACATGTGCCGCGTCTCCCGCAACCAGCACGCGCCCGCTGCGATAGGCCACCGCCTGACGTGTCATGTCGGTAAAGCGAGAGATAAAGCGCGGGGCGTGCGCCCCGTGGTCCGTTCCGTCGACGCGGATGAGCGCTGCGCGGAGATCCTCCAGAGTGGGCTCATCGGTGCGGTTCACCTCGGGTTCGATCAGGGTGACGCCCACGCGTCCCTCCTCGGCGGGGCCGATGCCGCCGCCGCCACGCAGCCCGAATTCCGGCATCTCCTCCATCTCGACCTCAGCATGGATCCAGCACGTTGTTGGATCCCAGCCCGCGAAATCGATGCTGGCCGCCTTGCGCACAACGCTGCGGCCCCCGTCGCAACCAACCAGAAACTTCGCCCGCAGCGATGTGCCGTCGGACAACGCGACGTTAACGCCGCTGTCGTCCTGCGTGAAACCCGTCACCTCGCGCTCACGCAGGATGGGAACACCCAGCTCATCGATCCAGCCCGACATGATGCGCTCGAAATGGCTCTGCAACAGCGCCATCCCGTAGTTGTGGCGGGTGGGGAAATCGCTGATGTCCATCGGGACTCCACCGAATGCCTGCACCTGCATCGTCTTTCCCTCGGCGAGAAAGCGATCAACGACGCCACGCTGATCGAGCACTTCGATGGTGCGGGAGTGCAGACCTCGCGAGCGCGAGCTTTCCAGCTTGAAGCTGGCGCGTCGCTCGACGATGACAACGTCGGTCCCCGTCAATGTCAGCTCTGCCGCCAGCATCATCCCCGTCGGACCGCCTCCGGCGATCACCACCGCATGCTCGGCCATACATCACTCCTCGTTTCCCAACGCCTGCCAGGAATCGTAGATTCCGTCGGGGACCCCGGCGCCCGGCTGAGCCGGTTTCTACGCCGTGGCGAGCACCGCCAGGTGGCGCAGCGAGTTCTCCAGGTGCTCGACGTCGAACGGCGGGAACTCGATGACCTCGCGCGCCTGCGGGGTCGCGCCCGACCAGTCGTATGTCAGCCGGACCTCAGTGCCGCCGTCCGCTGCCGGCGTGAGGTTGTAGCACCAGATCCAGCCGCCGAAGCCGAGGCGCCCCTCGGCGTCCTCCGTCCCCGGCTCCCACGAGATCGCGCGGGGCGGATCGAGCTCCCGGACCTGGTTGGCTATCTCGTACCGGCCGTCCGGATGGTTGGGGTGGTACATGCCCATGCGGAACACCTGCCCGGACGTCGTCAGTCGCTCGCAGTCCAGCGGCTCACACACCCAGCCCGTGCCGTCGATCGCCGCGTGGCTGGCGGGATCGGCGAGCACCGCGAACACGGCGTCCGCCGGCGCCGGGACAGTGGTCGTGACGGAGAGGGCCTCGGTGGTCATGGGTTGTCCCTTCGGTCGCGTGCTTGTTGGGCAAGGCGTTCCCGTCCCCGGGAGTAGAGACCCGACCCGGTCCCGGAACTCATCGGCGAGCGCACTCAGCGCAGGCGCACGATCCTGGCTGTCGTCGGTCGACGGGCGAATCCTGGTCCAGTACCCAGTCTTCGAGGACCGTCGCGACGTAGCCGGAGGCGGGCGTCACCGGCGAGGTCGGCGCGGCTGAAGACAGCTCAGCCGATCCGCTCGGCTAGGGACACGATGATCCCCTCCGGACCGCGCACGTAGGCCATACGCCAGATGTGCTCGTACTGGCCGATGTCGCCGACCAACCCGTAGCCGTCCGCGGCCAGCCGGTCGACGGCCACCTGGAGGTCGTCGACCTCGAAGGCCACGTTGCGCAGCCCCAGCTCGTTGGCCATCGCGGCGGGCGATCCGGGCTGATGGGCGGGCCGGACGAAGCTCGAGAGCTCCAGCCGGGTACTTCCGTCGGGCGGCCGAAGCATGACGATCTCAGTGCGGGAGTCGGGGATGCCGATGACCGTGTCCAGGAACTCGCCCTCCACGAACATCCGGGTGCCCTCGACCTCGAGACCCAGCCCGACGAAGAACGCCGTCACCGTGTTGAGGTCCGCAACGGTGATACCGACATGGTCGAAACGTCGTACATGTGTCATGGGGTCCATCCTCCAGTGTTCATGTTGTCGACCCACCCGAAGGGACGGAGCCACCGGGGGACCTCAACATGATCATCGGCGAAATCTCTGAGGCCCGCCCTGACCGTGCGAACCGGTTGTGGTCGTGATGTCCCGTGACCGGGGGTGCCGACCGGGTTGGTGTCCCGCTCAACGTTCCTCTTACGGGAGAGGGCTGAAGGCTGCGCATAACAGCAGCGACCACGCGGCTTTCGCCGTGTCACGTGGTTGAGCGCCTACGTACTGTCAGTCGTCGATGTTCTCGGTGCCTGTGCGCTTGAGTTCGTCGAGGTGCTCGCGCATGGCCTTGAGCTTGTCGGGCGAGTGCCCCACCCAGTCGACAAGTTCTTCGACAATGCGCACGGGATCCCGAGTGCGGTAGGACTTCGTCGGATTGCCCGGGAACTTCCTGTCCGTCACGTTGGGATCGTCCTCAAGGGTGCCCATTGGCTCCACGAGGTAGATCCGGTCGCCGGCCGTCACCCAGCGCGAGCTCGGCTCCCCAGGTTGCCGCATCTAGCGTCGCGGTGATGTAGACGTGTTCGCCGTCCTTCCCGCGCCGTAGTTCGAGCGCCAGCCGGGCTCAAGTAGGTCTCCCACCTTCAGATCGGCTTTCGTGCCGTGAAACAAGGCCCCGGACTCGTGGACCTCGAAAGGTGTGGTTCGTTCGACATACACGCTCCGATCACGTCCAGTCCTGATGCCCGGATGAGAGCATCTGGCGCCAGGCCCGTGCCGCAAGCCAGTTGTGGATCTAGCCAAACTGCTGCAGTGCAAAGCTGCCATCCTGCTCGCCGAAGCGACCGCGCACAGACTCGATCGCGACGTAGCCGGCGGCGCCCGTTTGGGGATCGGCTTGCGGACGGCCTAGCGGGATAGCGGCGAAGTGACATCATCGTCTACGTGACCGGGGATGCTTGGGCGGCGCTCGCCGAGCCGTTCGTCGACGGCGCGTACGCGACGGTCAAAGGTCAAATCCGGACGTTCCTGCTGCACCAGCAACTGCTTGCGCACCTGCCAGAGCCGCCCGCGACCGTGCTCGATGTCGGAGGCGGTGCCGCGCATCAATCGTTGCCGCTCGCCCGGCTGGGCTTCGACGTCACAGTGCTCGATCCGTCGGCGGCGATGCTGGAGAAGGCCGGGCAGCGCCTGAGCGCCGAACCGAAAGCCATGCGCCGCCGTGTCCGGCTCATCCAAGGCGCAGGTGAGGACGCTGCGCAGGCCACCTCCGGCGGGCAGTTCGACGCGGTGCTGTGCCATGGCGTGCTGATGTATCTCCAGCGACCCGAGCCGATGGTGAACGCCCTGTGCCGCTGCGCGGCTCCTGGCGGCGTCGTCTCGATCATGGCGCTGAACGCGGCCACGTTGGCGATTCGACCAGCATTAGAGCAGCGATGGGCCGATGCATTGGCGGCCTTCGGCGCCGCTCGTGAAGTGGGCGTGCTCGGCGCCGACACCCGAGGTGACACAGTCGAGCACCTGTCGAAGCTGCTGCACAGCCACGACGTCACTGCTGAGGCGTGGTACGGCGTGTGGCTGTTCAGCGACTGGTTGGACTTGCCGCTAGCGAGAACGGACGTCGCCGCGGTCGCAGAGGTCGAACTGCAGGCCAGCCATCGCGATCCATACCGACAACTCAGTCGCGTCTTCCACCTCGTCGGACGTCGCGCCACGCCGGATACGACCTGACCCTGCGCGTCAGCCAGGCGCGCCCGTAAGCCGATCGGCTTGCAGCAAAGCACGATCTTGCCTCCTCAGGAGCGCCTGCACAGTAAGCGGTTCCTGGTACCACCCGCGCCTGCGGGGCCCCCTCCCTCCAACCGGGCAGCGCTGGCGCGTCGACCCAGTGTTCTTTTTCCGTTTGCTTGCGGTGGGTGGGTGGCAGCGAGAGCCTGTGCCGATGACAAGCGCAGTGGGGCACGTGGTGGTCTTCGTCCAGGAAAACCACACCACCGACAACTATTTCCGGTCGATGCGCGCCTGGGGTGCCAACGTCGCCACCGACTGGCCGGTGCAACCCAACCCCCCGCTGACAGATCATCCGCACACCCGCGCCGCCTACGCCAAATGGCTGCACGCCCAGCAGGGCGGGGCCCCGACGCCCGCGGTGCACGCCCAGTTCGACACCACCGCCGTGCTGCCCTACTACGCCTACCTCGCCGCGACCGGGGCATTCCTGGAAAACCACTGCTCGGGGTTCGGCACCAACTCCACCCCGAATCACCTGCTGATCGTGGGCGGGCAGACCCCGACGTTGCGCAACCCACCCCGCAGCCAGCCCCAACCGGTCTGGGACATGCCCTCGATCTTGGGGCACGCCCGCGATCACGGGCTGAGCTGGAAGGCCTACACCGGCACCTCGTCTTACCCGGTGGCGTTCTACCAGCAGCTCAAGGGCTCAGCGAACATCGTGCGCAGTGACCAGATCGTCGCCGACGCCGGGCACCTGCCGGCGCTGAGCATGGTCTGGCACGACAGCCCC
>JAICSB010000575.1 GCA_025937115.1 Pseudonocardiaceae bacterium
AAGACGGTCTCGTAATCTACCAGCACGAGCCCGAGCGTGTACACCGCCTCAACCGCAGCGCCGCCGTCATCTACCTACTCTGTGACGGATCCCGTACCGTGGACGAAATCGCCCATGAGGTCCAACTGGCTTTCAATACGGCAAACACACATCACAATGCCGTAACCCACTGCCTGCATCAGCTGGCTGGAGCTGACCTCCTCCGTCGGGTCGACGGCGACACCGACGACGCGGACAAATCGACCAGCGTCCATGACACCGACGCAGGCTAAAAGCGTCAGCAAAAGCGCCAATCTGGCGAAGCGGCCCTTCCCGCGGCGCTGACCAGAGTTCGCTATGGTCGAGCCGCCGAAGTTGACTTCTTGTCCCTACATTTTAGTACATCGCATCCGACCCGCAGACCGGAATCCACGAGATCGGAAGGCCAGGCCATGACCGAGCACCGCCAAGACGACAACAACCGCACCAACCTTTCTCGCCGCGCATTTATCCAGCGATTGACGACAGGGGCCGCAGGTGCGGCGTTCGCCTACCCGGTCGTCCTTACCTTCTCCAGAGAATGGGCCCATGCCTCAGCGGGCCACGGAGCAGCCTCCTCCGCGGCGTCAGCCCACCTCGCCGGCTTGCAAGCCACAGCACACCTCTCGTAGTGGCCGCGGCGTAGGATTTCGACGAACGCGCGTCGTCGGGATCATGAACGAGTTTAGCCGCCTCGCTGAGGTCCACCGTGACCGTGACCCCTGCCCGGATCTGACTGACCTTGCTCAACGATTGGCCACCACTCCCTGCAGCCCGCTGTGCGGCAAGAACGTCAGCCCCGACCGCGAACTGGCCGCATTCCTGCACACCGCCACGTCCACCCGCAGGTCCTCCTGCCCCCAACACTGAACGGCGATGAGGTGATCCATAGCGCTCAGGCAGATCAGGCCACCTAGCAGCGGCATGTGAATGCGTTCGGCACAGGTGAGGATGGCCCGCGCTGACCGTCTCAGCAACACGCAATCAGTGGGAAGCGCATCGCAGGAGACCGAGATGGGTTTTGGCTTCCAGGATGCGTCGTTGGGCGTCGGTGATGCGGACGGCGAATCCGGGCTCGGTGGTGGCGGCGGACAGCACTTCGTCGATCATCGGGCCTAGGGTGGCCGGGTCGGCGGTCACCACGATGTCTCCCCCGGCGGCGAGGAACCGCGCCGCGCGTTGCCCGGGTGCCAGGGCGGCGACCTGTTCGGCCCGGCCCAGGTCGTCGGACACGATCAGTCCTCGGTAACCGATTTTCTCCTGGAGCAAGGTGGTGATGATTGCCGCAGAGAAGGTGGCCGCATGGTCTGGGTCGATTTTGGTGTAGACCGCGGAGGACACCATCAGCCAGGGGGTTTCTGCGTTCGACGCACGGGTGAAGGGCAGCAGCGCGGGGTCGGTCGCGGTGGTGTGCTGGTCTATCGCGCCGGCGGAGAAGTCGGTGTTGTCCCGCACCCCGCCGAGCCCGGGGAAGTGTTTTACGGTGCTGACCACGCCTGCATCACGCATGCCCCGGGTGAAGGCTAGGACGTGGTCGGAGACCACCTGGGGGTCGGTGCCAAATGCCCGGTGGTAGCGGCCGATCGCCGCGTTGGCGCTGCCCAGCGCGGGCGAGAGCACGTCGGCCACGGGGGCGAGGTTGACATTGACGCCGGCGGCCCGTAGCTGCTGGCCCCAGCCGGTAGCGGCGGCCTGCAACACCTCGAAATCCCAGCTGCCTTGAACCTTGGCCGTGGGGATCGGGGAGAAGCCAGGTCCCGACAGAACCTGAACCTGGCCGCCTTCTTGGTCGGTGGCCACGAACATCCCGACTCCGCCGCTGGCGCTGGCCCCGAATCGTTGCACGGTGGCCGTGGCCGCAGCCGTGGCGGCCACCCCCGCGGTGCTGCGGCCGGTCAAAAACACCCCGCCGGGAGCCAACCGCTCGATCGTCGACGCGAGCCGATCAGCTCCGCTCGCCGGTACCCCGAGCAAAAACAACTGGCCCACTCGGGCCCGAGCGGTCATCGCTTCCCAGGTGGCCTGCGCGCACGACACCGGCGTCGGAGAGGGTAGCAGCGGCGCGGACGCTGGTGCGGGACCCGGCCGTGCGGGAGCCGGTGGGATGGCGGCACAGGCGATCGCGACCGCGCAGGCCGCCACCGCGCCGCCGATCCGAAGCTGTCGAAGCACCCCGCTAGCTCATCACGACCCACCAGATATGGATTTGGGGGCCTGTGCGTAGGCGGACGCAAACAAGATCGTCCGCTGTGCTTGCTCGATGAGACGACACGGGCACGAAGTAGGTTTGCCTCGACCGAGTGCGCTCCACATGGGATTCGAAGGTGCGCTGATCGGCATGAGCGGGCGCGATCTCGACTCCAACCGATCCCAGTCGCAGGCTGGGGCGTCCGAATGGAGTCCACGTGGTGTATGCGGGCGACCAACAGCCAACGGCGGGCTCATATCGGGCTCCGCAGTTTTGTGCGAACCCGACCCTACCCGGCACTAGGCGACACTCGAAACCGCCGTGGATGCACGGTCGTTCCAAGATCGTTTTGGTTGCTGGTTGAACGTCCAGGGCCAGCGAGGTTGGTGGTGAACGCCAGCGTGGGCGGAAAGATCGATGATCTTCGGCGTGTCGCGGTGATGCGCGAACGAAGCTCCGGTAGGACGA
>JAICSB010000076.1 GCA_025937115.1 Pseudonocardiaceae bacterium
CACCTCCACCTCGGCGCTACTTCAGTGCCTGCGAACACCATAGGCGACCTGTTCGGCTGGCAGGATGCATCGCCGTGCGAGCAGTAGCGAGCCGAGTGCTCGAGGCAGCGGTTCTGGTGGACGACCAGTTGGTCGGTGAGCTCGACGCGCCCGGGTTGCTGGTGTTGCTCGCGGTGACCCACGACGACGGTCCCGCGCAGGCCGAGACGATGGCCCGGAAGCTACATGAGCTGCGGATCCTGCGCGACGAACGCTCCGTCGCCGATACCGGCGCTGGGGTGCTGCTGATCAGTCAGTTCACCCTCTACGGCGCGACGCGCAAGGGTAGGCGCCCCTCGTTCACCGCAGCCGCCCACCCGGCGCACGCCGCACCGTTGGTCGAGGAAGTCGTCGCCCGGCTCCGGGCCCGGGGGACCACCGTGGCCACCGGCCGCTTCGGCGCGACAATGGTTGTACGCAGCGTGGCCGACGGCCCGTTCACCCTATTGATCGACGTGTGACGCCGTCGGACAGCTACCAACCGGGCGATACCTCCCTTAACCGGCGACCAACCCTGAGAAGTCTCTGAGGGTCCGCCGCATCGGGCACTTCGCCGGGTACTCGTTCGTCAACCAAGCGAGAGTCCGGGAACGGAATCCGGGCTCCCGACGTTGTAAAAGTCATCGCCGCGGGTACTCGATGGCCAGACTGGTGCAACGTTGCGCGCCGATTCACCGCACGCACCGGAGTCGGCACGAGGATCCGCCGCAGGAAGGAACCTGATGACCGCCGCGCAGATTTTCGTCGAACCGGACCCCATGCTCGAGGCTGACCTTGACGCCCAGAGCCCAGCGGCCGACTTGGTGCGGGTTTACCTCAACGGAATCGGGCGCACCGCGCTGCTCAGCGCCCAGCAGGAGGTTGAGCTTGCCAAGCGGATCGAGGCCGGCGTGTTCGCACGCCACACCTTGGATACCGCGACGCGGCTGTCGCCCAGCCGGCGCGCCGATCTCCTCAGGCTGGTGAGTGACGGTCACAAAGCCAAGGACCACTTGCTGGAGGCCAACCTGCGGCTGGTGGTGTCGCTGGCCAAGCGCTACACCGGCCGCGGCATGCCGCTACTGGACCTGATCCAAGAGGGCAACCTCGGCCTGATCCGCGCGGTGGAGAAGTTCGACTACACCAAGGGCTTCAAGTTCTCCACCTACGCTACCTGGTGGATCCGGCAAGCCATCACTCGTGGCATGGCCGACCAGGGACGCACCATCCGGCTTCCAGTCCATCTGGTGGAGCAGGTGAACAAGCTGGCCCGGATCAAGCGCGACCTGCATCAGCAGCGCGGGCGGGAGGCGACGCACCAGGAACTCGCCGAGGAATCCGGTATCCCGGTGGAGAAAGTGGCCGACCTGCTCGACTACTCCCGGGATCCGGTAAGCCTGGACATGCCGGTCGGCGCGGAGGAGGAAGCACCGCTGGGTGACTTCATCGAGGATGCCGAGGCCACCGACGCCGAGTCCGTGGTGATCTCCGGATTGCTGCAGGATGACCTACGCCGGGTGCTGGGCACTCTCGAAGAGCGCGAGCAGAAGGTCATCCGGCTGCGCTATGGCCTCGATGACGGCCAGCCGCACACGTTGGACCAGATCGGAAAGCGTTTTGGACTCTCTCGCGAACGGGTGCGTCAGATTGAGCGCGAGGTGATGGCCAAGCTGCGCCATGGCGAGCGTGCGGAGCGGCTGCGGGCATACGCCAGCTAGCCTCTCCGAGTCACCGCTCGAATGGCGGCATTGACGCCGCCGTGCTTGACCGGCACTGTCACCTCAACATGTGATGCACACCACGTGTGATGTAGACCACGCGAAGTCAGTCAGGGCTGTCGCGCGCCGCGGAAGGTCGGACCCGTCGGGGGTCCGGCCTTCCGACTCTGGATCTCCCGCAGCCGCAGTCACACTTCAGGGTCATCGGGGTCTAAGTCGTGCAGCGGGTAGACGGCGCGCCGGGTCTCCTGGATCGCCCGGTCCACCTCCGTCTCGCCAGTGCGATCCCAGGGCGTCCAACGGGGCACGGCGCCGTCGGTCATCGAGGTGGGCAGCTCTGTGCCCCGGGCCACAGTGGCGGCGTACGCCGTCCAGTCGGCCGGTACCGCTGCGTTCGGCTCCACCTCGCGATCGAGTAGAACGCCCAGCAGATGTGTCCAGGACCGCGGGACCACCCGGAACAGGGAGTATCCGCCGCCGCCGAGGGCGAGCCAGCGGCCGCCGGCCGTGGTGTCGGCCAGGTTGGCCAGCGCACGATGAGCGGCGCGCTGACCGTCGACCGACAGCGCAAGATTGGCGAGCGGGTCTTCGACATGCGTGTCCGCGCCGTGTTGGGTGACCAATACCTCGGGCTGGAACGCCCGCAGCAGCGCGGGCACGACCGCGTGGAAGGCCCGTAGCCAGCTGTCATCGCCGGTCCCCGGGGGAAGCGGCATGTTGACCGCCGAACCTTCGGCTCCGGGGGCTCCGATGTCGGTGGAGTTGCCGGTACCCGGAAACAGCGTCGCCGGGTGCTGGTGCAGCGAGATGGTGAGCACCCGACGATCGTCGGCGAAGGCCTCCTGCACACCGTCGCCGTGATGGACGTCGATGTCGACGTAGGCCACCCGGGACACTCCACCATCGAGCAGTCGGCGGATCGCCAGCGCACAGTCGTTGTAGACGCAGAAGCCCGAGGCGTGGTCACGCATCGCGTGGTGCAGGCCGCCGGCGATGTTCACCGCCCGTGCCGTCCGTCCAGCGAGGATCTCTTCGGCGGCCATCAGCGAGCCACCGGCAACCAACGCCGAGGCCTCGTGCATGCGGTGGAAGACGGGGTTGTCCGGAGTGCCCAAACCGTGCCCGACATATCCCCGCGACGCCTGCTTGACGGCGGCGACGTAGTCGTCGGAGTGCACCGTGTGCAGCTCCTCGTCAGTGGCCGGCACTGGCGCCAACGGCTGCATCCCATCCAGCACCCGGAGCGAACGGGCCAGCCGGATGGTGAGATCCAGCCGGACGGGATTCAGCGGATGCCAGCTCCCGAGGTCATAGCCGAGGAGGGCATCGTCCCAGACGACGACCGCGCGGGAAGTGCTCATGGCCCAGCACGTTACCGGCCGCGGTGGTGTGCCGACCGCTACCCACGATCCGGGCCGGTCGCCACCGGGCGCGCGGTGTCGGTACACCACTGCGACCATGATCCGGCGTACAGCGCAGCCGGGCGCTGCGGCGTGGTGACGCCGGCGCGCTCCAGTCCGAGCACCAGCGCACATGCGTTGATCCCAGAACCGCAATAGGCGCCGACTTCGGCATCGCCGACGCCCCACTGTTGAGCGAGCTCGCGCAACCGGGTCGGCGGAAGCCAACGCCCTTGCGCGTCGGTCAGCTCGGGAAACGGCGCGTTGGTTGCCCCAGGGATGTGGCCGGCGCGCGGGTCCACCGGCTCGGTTTCGCCTTGGTAACGGGACGCCGCTCGGGCGTCGAGTAGCACGCCATCGCGGGCCAGCGCCGCGGCTTGTGACGCGTCAAGTACCGGCATTGCCCCGGGCCGCAGCGTGATCGTGCCCGGTTGCGGCTGGGACACCTCGACGGTCACCGGCAGCCCCGCGGCCCGCCACGCCGCGCTCCCCCCGTCGAGGACCGCGACCGCATGGTGTCCCGCCCAGCGCAGCAACCACCACAGCCGCGCCGCCACCGAGCTGTCCGCCGCGTCGTAGGCGACGACCGGGGTCGTTGCGCTGACACCCGCTGCTCGCAGGGTGGCCTGCAGCGCCGCGGGCTCCGGGAGGGGGTGTCGTCCATCCAGGCCGGGCGGGCCGGCCAGGTCGCTGTCCACGTCGAGGAAGACCGCGCCGGGCAGGTGACCAGCCTGGTAGCCGGCGCGGCCGGGCGGTCCGGTGAGCGACCACCGGACGTCGACCACGGCAGGCGCGTCGGGGCCAGTGAGCAGTACAGCCAGCTCGCGAGGCGTGATCACCGGATGCATGCTGCCCATTGTGCCTTCAGTGCCAGCAGGTTTCCGCCATATCCCCAGCGTGCCACTACCATAGGTACAACCGAGGGAGACTGGTGTGAACGATCTCATCGACACCACCGAGATGTACCTGCGCACCATCTTCGAGCTCGAGGAGGAAGGTGTGGTCCCGCTGCGGGCGCGGATCGCTGAGCGCCTCGGACAAAGCGGGCCCACCGTCAGCCAGACCGTGGCCCGGATGGAGCGGGACGGCCTGTTGACGGTGGCCGACGACCGGCACCTCGAGCTCACCGCCGAGGGCCGCAGCCGGGCCACTTCGGTGATGCGCAAGCACCGGCTGGCCGAGCTACTTCTGGTCGACGTGATCGGCCTCGAGTGGGAGCAGGTACACACCGAGGCCTGCCGCTGGGAACATGTGATGAGCGAAGCGGTGGAGCGCAAGCTGGTCGCGCTGCTCGGCAACCCCACCATGTCTCCGTACGGCAACCCGATCCCGGGGCTCGACGAACTCGGGGTCGGAGAGGCTGCTGGCCCGGTCGAACCCGACCTGGTCCGGCTCGATGAAGTGGCCCGGCGCGGCGGCGGCACCGTAGAGGTGCGACGGATCTCCGAGCACGTGCAGCTCGACCCGACCCTGATGGCGGATCTACATAAAGTCGACGCGGTGCCCGGCAACGTCGTGGAGGTAGCCGCCCAGGCTCGGGCGAGTCATCCGATTGTGCTGTCCGGTCGAGGGACCACGGTCGAGGTCGGCGGCGCTCTCGCGCACGCGGTCATGGGCCTTCGGCGGTGATCCGACCGAATCGGATGCGGCTGCTGGTCACCGGAGGCGCAGGCTATATCGGCAGTATCTGCGCCGCACGGCTGGTCGAGGCCGGCCACGACGTCGTGGTCCTGGACGACCTGTCCACCGGGCACCGCGATGCTGTACCGGGCGACTGCCGGCTGGTCGAGGGCACCGTCGAGGATGCCGGCGCGGTGCTGGCCAAGGGCTTCGATGGTGTGCTGCATTTCGCGGCTCGCTCGTTGGTCGCTGAATCGATGACCCAGCCACAGCGATATTGGTTCGGCAACGTGGTGGCGTCGCTGCGGCTGCTCGAGGCGATGCGCGAGCACGGGACTCCTCGACTGGTCTTCTCCTCGACCGCGGCCACCTACGGCGAACCCGCCTCGGTGCCGATCACCGAGGAGGCCGCCACCCGACCGACCAACCCCTATGGGGCGACGAAGCTTGCGATCGACCATGCCATCGGCTCCTATGCCGTCGCGCACGGCATCGCGGCCGTGAGCTTGCGGTATTTCAACGTCGCCGGCGCCTACGGCCGCTACGGTGAGCGGCACACCGTCGAGAGCCACCTCATACCGTTGGTACTGCAGGTCGCCCTCGGTCGCCGAGACAAGATCAGGGTGTTCGGGGAGGATTGGCCAACTCCGGATGGCACCTGTATCCGCGACTACATCCACGTGGTCGATCTCGCCGACGCCCATGAGCGGGCACTCGCGCAGGCCGTACCGGGTGAGCATCGCATCTATAACTTGGGTAACGGAACCGGCTTCTCAGTGCAGCAGGTGATAGACACCTGCCGGCAGATCACCGGGCACCCGATCCCGGCGCAGTGCGCGCCGCGCCGACCGGGTGATCCGGCGGTGCTGATCGCCTCCAGCGATCGAGCGCACTGCGAATTGGGTTGGAAGCCCGAACGCGCTGACCTGGCCGTGATCGTGGCCGACGCGTGGGAGTTCGCCCGCTGCGGCTAAACCCGCAGCCGCATCACCGGTCACCACTTTCGTCGCGATCGTCGCCTGGCGGAGTGGCGCGCAGGTCGCCGAAGGGAGGCGGCGGCATCTTCGGCGATGCCGCGCAGCAGCTCCGGTGGCAGTCCTCCGTCGAGTGCGGCCCGCAGCAAGCCGGACAGTGAGTGATGCGGGCACGCGTTCAGCGCGGCGTCCAACGAGACGCCCGCCAGCGCGCCGTCGCCGCGAAGGTACGCGGTGAGCGCCAGCAGTGCTGCAGGTTCAGCCCGCTCCGGTGCGGGAGTCGCGCGAACCAGGGCCAGCCAGAGCCGTTCGGCCGCGGCCGCGCCGGCACCCGTGCACCACGGCAGGCAGGCGTCCCGGACCCGGTGGTCGCACAGCGCGGAAGCGACCTCTGCGACGACGCCGTCGCTCAACGCCAGATCTCCCCCGGCTGCTGCTCGGTGCAGCTTCTTTAACTGCGCGAGACGCTGGGCTATCAGCCGGGCGCTCATCGGATGCTCCGCATCGGCCGCATCCAGGAGGATCGCCCGCCGCGCCAGCGCCGCGGGATCCTCCGCGGCAACCAGTTCGGCCATCTCCTCCCGGCTGCTGAACGTGACCGCACCGGCCGCAACGCTGGCGGCCGCCAACGGGCTCGTCGTGGGATCGGCCACCGTGCCGGCGCAGAGTGGATCGTCGTAACAGCGCCATGGCGCGCCGCACGCTGTCTCTGCGGTCCACGCCGCGTGCACCACGGGGAGCTTCGCGCTGGTCAGTACGTTGTCGAGGGCGTCGACCAACGCGCGATGTGGCGGATCGCCAGCCGGAGTGGGAATACCTCCGACGACGATCAGCGCGACGCCCGTGGGGCGCTGCCGGGCGATCGGTGGCAGCAGCTGCTCAGCTAACACTGCGGCCTGGTCGTTGTCGACCAGATCGGCACGCAAAGTCAATCCAAGACTCTTACCGTGTAATGCCAACAAGACCACGGAGTTGCGCGGGTGGAAGCCCAGTAGATGCGGGACAGCGGCGATCAGCTCGGACGGATCGGACAGCCGGATACGGCCGGCGGTAGGTGCGCTCATGACGTCGAACGTCCTCCCGCGGCGGCTCGAGGGACAGCCACGGCGGGGCCGGCTGTGGACTGCGGGTATAGGTGTGGACTACTACCCCACCCGGGCAGTCGCGCAGTGCGGAATGTCGGAGCAGCGGGTTATCCTGCCGGGCCGGGACGCCGCTGGGCTCCTTGAACCGCACGCGGCCGTCGGCAGACGTACGTCACCGCCGGAGGCAGATTCCACCAGACTGTGCGAGTGGTGAGAACCTCGAAGAAGATCTCACCGAGCAACGCCCGGAACTGGCCCGCCCGGGTCATTGACAACGCGTGCACGTAGGCGAAGGTGGTGAAGCAACCCCCTGGCCGCAGCGAGCGTGCCGTCGCGGCAACGATCGCCCGCTGGACGTCGATATCGATCAGCGACCACGGTAGCCCGCTGATCACGGCATCGACCTCAGAAACCTCGTGCTCGGCGAACAGCCGGGGCAGGTCGGCGGCGTCACCGACCAGCACCTCGACGCCCGCATGCTGGGTGCGCAGGTAACGGGCCAATGCCGGGTCGATCTCGACTGCCACATGCCGGCCCCGGCCAGCGAGCCGATGTTCGATGGCCGTCGTGACCGAACCGGTGCCCGGGCCGAGCTCCACCACGACCGGCTGCCCGATGCGCGGCACGACGGCGGCTAACCGAGCCGCCAGTGTGGAGGAACTCGGCGCTACGGCCCCCACAGTGGCCGGACTGCGCAGTACGGCAGCGAGGAAGGCGACGCGGTGTGGCGGGAAGAGCGGCATGGCGCCGAGCCTGCCCCCTCCCACGCCCTGTTGTGAAGTCGATCTCTGTCAAGTGGAGCCATCTTAGTGCCCGCGTGCCAAGCTGCGACTTCCTCGCTGATCCTTTCGCGCATTGTCCAGCCAAAGACGGGATGAATCTGCCCATGTGGCGCGTTATATGCAGTGTGAATGCTGAGCTGTACCACATTGAGGTCGAGCCTTCGGCCGCGGCGGGCGCGGTACTTGTGCACGCCCTCACCGGATTTGTCGACGCAGGTCAAGCCGGGCGACTAGCGGTTGCACATTTGCTGGAAAACCTGGAGCACCGGGTGGTCGCCACATTCGACATCGACCAGCTGCTGGACTACCGCTCTCGCCGACCGGTAATGACCTTCGACCAGGACCGTTGGGCGAGCTACGAGCAGCCCGAGTTGGTTCTCTACGAGGTAGCGGACTGTGCGGGCACCAGGTTTTTGCTACTGACCGGCCCGGAGCCGGATTTGCTGTGGGAACGGTTCTCCGATGCGGTTCGCGAGTTGGTCGAGCGCTTCGCGGTGGGTCTGACGGTGGGTTTGGGCGCGGCACCGATGGCCGTTCCGCACACCCGCCCATCGGCGGTCACTGCGCACGCCACCCGTCGCGAGTTGATCTCCGGGTATCACCGGTGGTTCAACACCATGCAGATGCCCGGCCACGCAGGGGCGCTGGTGGAGTTGCGGTTGGGCGAGGCGGGGCACGACGCGATGGGTTTCGTCGTGCACGTACCGCACTATCTGGCGCGCCATGAGTACCCAGAATCCGCTCGCGGACTGCTGGAGCACCTAGCTCGCAGCAGCGGGCTGAACCTTCCCGTGGATGCGCTACTGCCTGCGGCGCAGCGGGTTCTCGCCGAGGTCAACGAGCAAGTCGCCCGCTCCCCGGAGAGCATGTCAGTGGTGGCCAGCCTGGAGGCGCAGTTCGATGCCGTCACGGGCAGTCCTGACCGGCTCCCCCTGGCGGCCCTCGACGCCGAGGCACTGCCCACCGGTGACGAGATCGCCGCAGAGTTCGAGGCGTACCTCGCCGAGCACGACGGCTCCGCCGAAAGCTGACTCTGCTGTTCGGCGAACTCTGCTGTTCGGCGAACTCCACTGTTCCCGAACTCCGCTGCAGAGCTGTGGACAGTCGCCCGGACAGCTCTCCAGTGGAGTTGGGGTGGCTAAACGCATCGTCTGCAGTGATCATCCATCTTCGTGTGCTCGGCGGAGGAGGGCGACAAATTCGCGGTCAGGATCTTTTACCAGTGCGTGGATTGTCGCCACCACCGGGCAGGGCCACGTCGACAAGCAGGTCCGGCAGTCACCGCTGGGCGCCACCTCGTGCTCGATCAGCACCCCCCGAATCACGACCACCAGGTCGGGAATCAGTTCGGGTGCTGCGTCGGAGTCCTGCTGGGACCACTCGTCATACTTCGTCGCCAGGAACTCTGCCTCGTCCAGATGACCGTAGAGGTCCCTGTGCAGCAGGGAGAACGCGTCGGCGACCACTGGGGAGATCGTGTTCATGGGATACCTCCTCGCACGTCGGCGAGATCCACTGTCTCGCCCACGATGAGACAACCGGTTGACCCCGAGGCACGCAATACCTAAATGAGCGGTGGGTTGTACGCTTTAGCAGCGCTTGCTTGCAGCAGGTCTACCGTCGTGCCCGGGAGGTCATCCATGCAAGACCGTGAGCCGACGATCCGCAGCCGTGAGCTGGGTGAGGGACTGCGCCGGGCGATGCAGCACGCCGGGCTGACCGGCAAGGATGTCGCGAGGTTGCTCGATTTGTCACCGAGCTGGGTATCCCGGTTGATCTCCGGCAAGCGCAACGTTACCGCGGCGCAGGCGTCGGCCTTCCTCGCTGTCTGCCGGGCGCCGAGCGCGGAGCGTGAACGACTGCTGGAGCTCTGCGACGAGCAGCACACCCCGGGCTGGTTCCAACAGCACGGCTCCCGGCTGCCCCTGCAGCTCGTGACCTACATCGACCACGAGAACAAGGCGGTGGCGATCAGCTATTTTGCCTCGACGCTGGTACCCGGCCTGTTGCAGACCGGCGACTACGCCCGCGCGCTGCTCAAGGAGGCCGGGCGGGTGCCGGCCGACGAGATCGACGTCCGGGTGGCCGCCCGACTGGGCCGGCAGAGCCTGTTCAGCCGGGACCGTCCCGCCAGGTTCACTTTCTATCTGCACGAGTTCGTGCTGCGACTACCGGTCGGCGGCCTGGCGGTGGTGGTCGATCAGCTGCAGCTGCTGGAGCGGATGTCGCGGCGCCCCTATCTCACGCTGCGGGTGGTGCCGGCGGCACTCGGCGCGCACGCAGCAACCGCCGGGTCGTTCATTCTCATGGAGTTCGCCGAGTTCAAGCCGGTGGCCTACCTGGAGAGCGAGATCTCCAGCCTGTTCCTGGAGAAGCCGGTGGAGATCGCCGCTTATCAGGACATCCTCGAGTCGCTGGCGCAGACCGCGCTGGGCGAGGGAGAATCGAGGGAGCTGATTGCCACCCTGGCAACCGAGCTCTCCGCGGATCGGGAGGACTATGATGCCCGCGCCTGAGCCGGACGGGATTGTCTGGCACACGAGCAGCTACAGCAACGGCGAAGCCGCCTGCGTCGAGGTCGCGCCCGCGCCGGACGCCGTGCTGGTCCGCGACTCCAAGAACCGCACCGGCCCCGTCCTTACCGTCCCCACCACCGCCTGGCACGGCTTCCTCACCACAGTCGTCCTCTAATCTCGCCCCAGGCATGAGAACTGCGCGACAGCCTCGCCCGCTGTTGCGGTGATCGCGACTTGTGTGTCTCTCGCGACAAAATGTGTCGCCGGAGGCAGGTGAGTCGCCGGAGGG
>JAICSB010000669.1 GCA_025937115.1 Pseudonocardiaceae bacterium
GGGGGACCTTGGACTGTTCCGCCCTGGTCGACCCGGCCGCATCCTCAAGCCAGAGGACGGTGAGACCGATGCGCAGCAGGCAGGGCGCTCCGCAGGAGCGGCTCGGCGCTGGCGGCGTACCGGCATCGGCCCCGACCTCGGCGGCTCCGAGCAGCGACGCCCCGGGCTCGCCACCCGGTCCGGCCGTCGAGGTCACCCTGGCAAACGGCGTGACCGTGCTCGTTCGCCCGGTCCGGGCCGAGGACGCCGGAGCCATCAGTGCCCTGTTCCAGGGGCTGTCGGAGCGGTCCACCTGGCTGCGGTTCTTCACCCTCTGCCCCAGTCGTATTGAGATAGCGCCTGTGTAGAGGGCGTGGGACGGTCGTCAGTGTCCGGGGATGGCGAGGTCGGCCATGATCGGCACTGGCGTCCGCAGCAGGCGGGCGAGCAACTCGACGGGATCGCGGCCCTGCTGGCTGGCGGTGCGGAGCACACTGGCGAGGACCTGCCAGGTGTCGGCCCCGGCCCAGGTACGGTTGCCACCCCAGACTTTGCGGGTGACGACCGCGGGGCGGATGGCCTGCTCGGCGCGCCAGTTGGTGGCCTGTACGCCGGGGGCCCACAGGAAGGTGAACAGGTGCCCACGCTCTCGGGCCAGGTGGTCCAGCAGCCGACGGTTGGGCGGGTAGCAAGTGCGGCCGGCCACCAGCTTGTCGACCTGCGCCTGGAGGCGTCCAGCTTCCGCGGCCAGGGTGGCCGCATCCAGTGTGCCGGCGTGGTGGGCGTCCCGCAGCCGCAGCGCATGCTCCAGGATCCGGCGCACCGCGTGCGGGGTCTTGGCCTGCCCCCGGTCGGCGTCAGCGACCAGTTCCCGGCAGCGTCGCAGCAGGTGCGCCAGGCAGGTCTGGTGGGTCGCATGGACAAAGCGGCGGTAGGGCGCCCAGCCGTCCCGCTCGATCGTCCCGGCGTAGTCGACGCCCAGCACCGCCACGGCGTCGAGATAGCCACGCCCACCGGCGACGCGGTAGACGGTGACGCCCTGGCCGACGAAGGCCCACAGCCACGCCTTGGCGCCGCCGACCCGCCAGCCGGTCTCATCAGGGGCGACCACGGGGCTGGCCCGCACGCCCTGGGCCAGGGCCTGGTAGGTCGGCTGGCAGGCCCGGCCGGTGCGGGCGACCGCCTGGACGACCCCACCGGCGGTGATGCGCAGCCCCAGCTGGCCGAACAGCCGGGCGATCTTGCCTGCCGGCACGCCCAGCCCCTTGCTGAGCCATGAGGCCAGCGCCACCGCCCGGGGACCAACTTGCGTCCCGGCCGCCCCGAGGGCGTCGGAGGTCTGGCCGGGGTGGCGGGGTTGGACCCTGCGGCCGCACGCACGGCAGCGGCCGACCTGGAGCTCGTAGCGGGTCACCAGCGGAGAGGTGGGCGGTAGGTCCTCGACGTACTGCACCGCCACCCGCTCCAGCGCCAACTCACCGCCGCAGTCGGGACAGCACGCCGGCAGCCGCACCGTAACGACCTGGTCGACCTGCTCGGGGACGGGCCGGTGGGCGTGGCGACCGTAGGCCGCACCCGGCTTGCGGCCAGGGCGCCTGGGATGAGGCGTGGGGTCGCCCTTGGAGAACGGAGCGGCCTGGCGTTTCGCCGCCCGACGCAACGCCTCGACCTCGCCGCGAAGCCGCTCGTTGATCTCTTGGAGCCGCTCACGCTCGGCCCGCAACCGCTCGTTCTCCGCCCGCAGCCGTTCCCGCTCCTGCCCCAGCTGCCGCTGCTGTTCGCGCAACGCGGCGTTCTCGTCCTCAAGCCGAACGATGCGCCAGCGCAACCCGCCCGGGCCAGCCGGATCCCGACCAGTCTGGGTACCTCTCGCCTGCCTCGACATAAGGCCGGAAGGCTACAGCCGTCGCATCCGGCGTCAAGAACGGGGAACCCGCTATCTCAATACGTCAAAGGCAGACCCTGAGCGGTCACCTGGTCACGGCCAATGCGGGCAATGGCCTGGCACTGGAAGGCCGTCGGGGGATGCTGGATACGGGCGACGGTGCACACCCCGGTGGTGAAGCCGACCCGGCGGCCACTACGGAACAGGTTCTCGCTGAACACCAGCGTGTCCCCGAGCGAGGGCGGTCCGCCGGTTGGGGCCACGTCGA
>JAICSB010000028.1 GCA_025937115.1 Pseudonocardiaceae bacterium
GACGCCGGAGGGGATGTTGCAGTACCTGGGTCGCGCCGATGACCAGGTCAAGATCCGCGGCTTCCGGATCGAGCCCGGTGAGATCGAGACCGCGCTGCTGCGACACCCACAGCTGACCGCGGCAGCCGTACTCGCCCGAGACGAGGGCGGGCACCAGCGGCTGGTGGCCTATGTCGTACCGGCCGGATCGACCGCACCCGGTGGGTCGGAGTTGCGGTCCTGGCTGAAACGGGACCTGCCGGACTACATGGTGCCCTCGGCATTCGTCACGCTTGACGAGCTGCCGTTGACGTCGAGCGGCAAAGTGGATCGCCGGGCGCTGCCGGCACCGGACGCTCAACCGGAGCTGGAATCCAGTTATGTCGCCCCGCGCACGCCGGCCGAGCGAGAGCTCGCTCGCATCTGGTCGGAGGTGCTCAGGGTCGAGCGGGTTGGGGTGGAGGACAACTTCTTCGAGCTCGGGGGCGATTCGATCCTGAGCATCCAGCTGGTGTCCCGGGCCCGGAAGGCCGGCCTGCGCATCACGTCCAAGGACATCTTCCTGTACCAGACGATCGCCGCGCTCACCCAGGGCGTCGACATGGAGTTGGTGCCCCAGCCAGTGGACCGTGCGGCGGTCGTAGGACCCGCTCCGCTCACTCCGATTCAACGGTGGTTCTTCGCCACCCACGGAGCGTTGCGCCACTTCACCATGTCGATCCTGGTCGAGCTGCCCGTCGACGTCGACGCCGAGGCGCTGGCCGGGGCCGTCGATGCGGTCATGGCGCACCACGACGCGCTGCGCATGCGGTTCGAACTTGTCGATGGCGCGTGGCGCCAAGACGTCGCCTCCACCGAATCGGTCGACGTATTTCAGCGGTGCGATCTGTCCGACCTCGACGATGACGGTCAGCGGATCGCTATGGCCGAAGCTGCACTCGCCGCCCAGACCACCCTCGACGGCACGAGCGGCCCGCTGCTGCGAGCGGTGCTGTTCACCCTCGGACCCGGGCGCGCACCCCGACTGTTCTGGACCGTTCACCACTTGGTGGTCGACGGGGTGTCCTGGCGGATCCTGCTCGGTGACCTGGAGACGGCCTACCAGCAGATCCTCACTGGCCGAGCAGCCGATCTCGGTCCGACGACCACCGCCTACCAGCGCTGGTCCTCCCGGCTTACCGAGCACGTTCAGGCTGGTGGATTCGATGACGACCTCGCGTACTGGACGACAGTGCCCGCTGGTGCGCCGGCGGACGTGCCCGTGGACCGCGGTGGTCCGAACACGTTCGCTTCCGGCGGCGTTGTCTCGGCTCGGCTCGGCCCGGACGAGACGGATGCGTTGTTGCATCTGGTGCCAGGGGTGTACCGCACCCAGGTCAACGATGTGCTGCTCAGCGCCCTGGGTCGGGTGCTGTCCCGGTGGACCGGGCGCGAAACGGTGCTGATCGGCATGGAGGGCCATGGTCGCGAGGAGATCCTCGATGGGCTGGACACGTCGCGCACCGTCGGCTGGTTCACCACGGAGTTCCCCGTCGCGTTGACGGTGCCGTCCGGTGACTGGGGCGAGGTGCTCAAGTCGGTGAAGGAGCAGCTGCGGGCGGTGCCGCATCGGGGGCTGAGCTATGGCGCCCTGCGCTACCTGAGCGCACCCGGCTCGGCGGCCAGGGCCCTGCACGATGGCCCACTGCCGCGGATCTCCTTCAACTACCACGGCCGGTGGGACGCTGCGTCAGGCCCCGAGGGGCTCTATCGCGCCCGGTGCGACGACATCGGGCAGGAGTTCGCTCTCGAGACCACTCGCACCTACCTGCTGGACATTATCGGGCTGGTTGAGGACGGGGAGCTCGAGCTGGCCTGGACCTACTCCAGTCAGGTGCACGACGAGACCACGGTGCGGCGCCTGGCCGATGAGGTGATCGAGGCGCTGCGGGAGGTCGTGCAGCACTGTGTCCGGCCGGATGCGGGTGGGCGCACCCCGTCGGACTTCCCGCTGACCTGTCTCGACCAGGCAGCCGTGGACCGGATCGCCGGTGATGGGCGGGACGTGGAGGACATCTACCCGCTCACGCCGCTGCAGGCCGGCATGCTGTTCCACAGCCTGGTCGACGCCGACTCGGGCGCCTACCTCGACCAGTTCCGAGTGCGCCTGTCGGGAGTGTCGGACCCGCAGGCGTTCGGCACAGCGTGGCAGCGGGTGGTGGACCAGACGCCAGTGCTGCGCAGCTGCGTGGTGTGGGACGGGGTGGACGAACCGCTGCAGACCGTCTACCCCGAGGTCACAGTGCCCATCACCCACTATGACTGGCGCTGCCTGTCCGATGAGGACCGGGATCGAGAGCTGCAGAGATTGCTGGCCGAGGACCGCGCGGCCGGGATGGACCTGACCGAACCTCCGCTGATGCGCCTGGCCCTTGCTCGATTGCCCCACGACGAGATCCTGATGATCTGGGCCTCGCACCACATCCTGCTGGACGGCTGGAGCCTGTCTCAGGTGTTTGCCGAGGTGTGCGAGCAGTACGCGGCGATCGTGGCCGGCCTGGCACCGCGGTTGGTGGCCCGGCGTTCGTTCCGGGAGTATCTGCAATGGCTGTCCGAGCAGGACGACGGGCTGGCCGAGCGGTACTGGCGGCGGGTGTTGGCGGGTGTCGAGTCGCCTACCCCGTTGCCCTATGACCGGCAGGTCATCGAGGCACACCGGGCCGAGTCCTCGGAATCGGTGCACGTCGAGCTGCCCATGGATCAGTCCAGCCGGTTGCATCGGGTGGCCAAACGCAGCGGGCTGACGTCGAACACAGTGGTGCAGGGGGCGTGGGCGCTGCTGTTGTCCCGGTATAGCGGTGAGCGGGACGTCGTCTTCGGCACCACGGTGTCGGGCCGGCCGGCCGAGCTGCCCGGCGTGGAACAGATGGTCGGCATGTTCATCAACACGGTACCGACCCGGGTCACGGTGCCCGACGGGCAGGACGTCGTGTCGTGGCTACGCGGGCTGCAGGACGAGCAGGTCGAGTCCCGGAACTTCGACTTCGTATCACTGGCCCAGCTGCAGGCCTGGAGTGATCTGCCCGGCGGCACCAACCTGTTCGACAGCGCGGTGGTGTTCGAGAACTACCCGATCGCGGATACCTCGGCGGACGACGCCGGTCTGCGGGTAGCCGAGGTGCAGGCGCTGGACACCACGACCTTCCCCTTGACCCTGATCGCCTACCTGGAGGAGAGGCTCGGTTTCGACCTCGCCTACGACCCGAAGCTGTTCGACACTGCCACGGCCGAACGTATGGCCGAGCAGCTTCGCCTGCTGCTGGCTGGTATCGCCGACGACCCGGCGCGGCCGGTGTCCCAGCTGCCGTGGATGTCGGCGCAAGAGCGGCACCGCGTGCTCATGCGGTGGAACGACACCGCACATCAGGTGCCTGCGACCACGCTCGTGGAGCTATTCCAGGCGCAGATGATCCGCACCCCGGACGCGACTGCGGTGGTCTGCGGTGATGTCGAAATGTCCTATGCCGAGCTGGATACGCGGGCAAACCGGTTGGCGCATCGGCTAATCCGGCTTGGCGTGAACCCGGAGGACCGGGTCGGCGTGCTGGTGGATCGCTCGGCCGAGTTGGTGGTCGCCGTGTTGGCGGTGGTTAAGGCCGGCGGAGCTTACCTGCCGTTGGATCTTCGCGCGCCGATTGAACGGATGCGGCTGGTGCTGGCCGAGGCCGGAGCTTCGGTGTTGTTGACTGACCGGGCGTGGGAGCTGACCGCCAGGGCCGTACGCAGCGGGGAGCTTGTAGTGGTGGCCACTGGTGCGCCGGTAGTCGAGGAGCCTGTTGACCCCCCGCTGGCGGACGTGCATCCGGACAGCCTCGTTTACGTGGAGTACACGTCTGGCTCGACCGGCGTGCCCAAGGGTGTGGCGGTGCGACACCGGGACGCTGTGGCGTTGGCCTTCGATCGGCGTTTCGACGGCGGCGCTCACCGACATGTATTGATGCACTCGCCGCTGGCTTTCGATGCTTCGACCTACGAGCTATGGGTGCCGCTGCTGCGCGGTGGTCGGGTGGTGGTGTTGCCGCCGGGAGACCTGGACGTCGACACGCTACAACAAGTGATCACCAGGTATGAGGTGACGGGGTTGTGGTTGACCGCCGGGTTGTTCCGGATTGTGGCGCAGGATGTGCCGAAGAGTCTGACGGGTCTGTGTGAGGTCTGGACTGGTGGGGACGTGGTGCCCGCGGCTGCGGTGCGTCGGGTGCTGGAGGCCTGTCCAGAGCTGGTGGTGGTAGACGGTTACGGGCCGACCGAGACGACCACGTTCGCCACATCGTATCGGATGTCGGGGTTGAAACCGGTACCTGACGTGGTGCCGATCGGAAGTCCGCTGGACAACATGCAGGTCTACGTGCTCGATCATGACCTGATGCCGGTGCCACCCCATGTGCCGGGTGAGCTGTACATCGCCGGTGCCGGACTGGCCCGCGGCTATTTGAACAGGTCGGGGTTGACAGCTGAGCGGTTCGTGGCCAACCCCTTCGGGCGGTCTGGGTCGCGGATGTACCGCACCGGCGACGTAGTCCGCTGGACCGCTGACGGCAACGTCGAGTTCGTCGGTCGGGCCGATGAACAGGTCAAGATCCGGGGGTTCCGCGTGGAGCTCGGCGAGATCGAGGCCCACCTGGCGTCCCACCCGGACGTCGCCCAGGTGGCGGTCATGGCACGAGATGATCAGCCGGGCGTCAAGCAACTGGTGGCCTACCTCGTGCCAGCGATCGGCGGGAGTGCGGCCAACGAGATTGTCGACTCCGCGAACCTGCGTACACATCTGGCCGCTGCACTCCCGGACTACATGGTGCCCTCGGTGTTCCTCACACTTGACGAGCTGCCGCTGACCCCCAACGGGAAGCTGGACCGCAAGGCGCTGCCCGCACCCCACGTCAAGGCGACGCGGCCCGGTTATGTAGCACCGCGCACCGAGGTCGAGCAGTTTATGGCCCAGATCTGGGCTGAGGTGCTCGGGGTCGACCGCGTGGGGGTCGAGGACAACTTCTTCGAGCTGGGTGGCGACTCGATCTTGAGTATCCGGGTGATCTCGCGGGTGCGGGCGGCGCTTGAGGTGGAGGTGTCTCCGCGGGCGCTGTTCACCCATCCGACGGTGGCCGGGCTGGCAGGCGCGATCGCCTCGCAGGCGCGGACCGGTGACGCTGGGCCGCTGTCGGCGATTCCGTTGATGCCACGTGGTCGCCCGTTGCCGTTGTCGTTCGCACAGCAGCGGTTATGGTTCCTCGACCAGTTCGAACCCGACAGCACCGAGTACGTCATTCCGCTGGCGGCGCGGTTGCATGGGGCGCTGGACGTCGATGCGCTGAATGCGGCGTTGACCGGTGTGGTGGCACGGCATGAGTCGTTACGTACCACGTTCGACGCGGTGGATGGCCGTGGTGTGCAGGTAGTGCACGAGCCGGACGAGGTGCACGTTCCGGTGCTGGACCTGTCGGGCCTGCCCGACGCCGAGCGCGAACTCGAGTTGGATCGGATATTGGCGCAGGAGAGCGCTACCCCGTTTCACCTCAGTGAAGGTCCGCTGCTGCGACCGCGGCTGGTGCGGTTGGCCGCCCAGGAGCATGGGCTGACGGTGATGATGCATCACATCGTCACCGATGGCTGGTCGATGGGGGTGCTCGTCGAGGAGCTCAGTGTGCTGTACGCAGCGGCGCTGCGGGGTGAGGTAGCCGATCTGCCGGCACTGCCGGTGCAGTATGCGGACTTCGCGAGCTGGCAACGAGACCGGTTGTCGGACGCGGTTGTCGAGGAGCAGCTCGGCTACTGGCAGCGGCAGCTTTCAGGCATCTCACCGTTGGAGTTGCCGACCGATCGGCCCCGGCCAGCGGTGCGTACCACTGCCGGCGCCGGACACGAGTTCGTGGTGTCGCCTGCCGTGACGGCTCGGCTCAAGGTGCTGGGTCAGCAGCGGGACAGCACCTTGTTCATGACCCTGGTCGCGGCTTGCCAGGTGCTGTTCGGCCGATGGTCCAGGCAGGACGACGTGGCCGTGGGCACTGTCACGTCCGGCCGTGAGCGGGCCGAGTTGGAGCAGCTTGTCGGGTTTTTCGTCAATACCCTCGTGTTGCGCTCCACCGTTCGCGGCAACGACACCTTCACGCAGTTCCTTGACGAGGTGCGTGGCACCGTCCTGGATGCCTTCGCCCACCAGGACGTGCCGTTCGAACGACTGGTTGACGAACTCCAAACGGAACGTGACCCCAGCCGCACCCCGCTGTTCCAGGCCATGATCGTGCTACAGAACGCCCCCACCCGGACCATTGATGTTCTGCCCGGCCTTGAGGTTGAGGGGTTGGAGCTGCCGGGGGTGACCGCAAGCTTCGACATCTTGGTCGAGTTCCAGGAGATCGACGGCCGTCTGCATGGCGTAGTTACGTACAACACAGGCCTGTTCGACGCGGCCACTATCGAACACATGGCGGCGCACCTTGAGGTGCTGCTGAAAGGGATCGCCGCGGAGCCGGACCGACCGGTATCCCAGCTACCGATACTCACCGATGCCGAACAGCACCAGGTGCTCGAGAGCTGGAATGACACCGCTCGCGACGTACCAGCCAAGATACTTCCTGCCCTGGTCGAGGACCAGGTGACGCGGAGCCCACAGGCACTGGCACTGGTTTTCGACGGCGGGGAGCTGAGCTACGCGCAGCTCAACGCGCAGGCGAATCGGCTGGCCCACCTGCTGATCACTCGGGGCGCGGGCCCTGAGCAGGTGGTAGCGCTCGTGCTGCCCCGCTCGGCAGACATCGTGGTTGCCCAGCTTGCTGTCACCAAGGCTGGCGCGGCGTTCCTGCCGATCGACCCCGCCTATCCGGCGGAGCGGATCGCGTTCATGCTGGACGATGCCCGGCCCGTGCTGACCCTGACCTGCACCGACGTCCTCCCGGATGTTGCGGACCCGGCCACGCTGATGGTGCTCGATGGGCCGAGCGTGGTAGCCACGTTGGGCTCAATGCCGGACGCCGATCCGACGGACACTGACCGGCTGGCTCCGCTGACCCTGCACAACGCTGCCTACGTGATCTACACATCGGGCTCAACCGGGCGGCCCAAGGGCGTGGTGGTCTCACACGCTGGCCTGGCCAGCTTCGCCGCAGCCGAAGCGGATCGGTTTGCGGTCGAGCCCAGTGCCCGCGTGCTGCAGTTCTCCTCACCAAGCTTCGATGCGTCGGTACTGGAGCTGTGCATGTCCCTGGCGGCCGGAGCGGTGCTGGTGGTACCGCCTCCGGTTCCGCTGGTCGGTGAGGATCTGACGGAGGTGCTGGCGGCGCGGGGAATCACGCACGCGCTGATACCGCCCGCGGCGCTGGCCACGGTATCCCCCGCGGACGTCCCTGATTTCCGGACGGTGATCGTAGGTGGTGACGTTTGTTCGGCCGCGCTAGTCGATCGATGGGCACCGGGGCGGCGAATGATCAATGCCTACGGACCGACTGAATCGACCGTAGTGTCGACCTGGAGCGAACCACTGTCTGCCGGCCAGGCGCCGCTGATCGGCCGGCCGATCTGGAATACCAAGGCGTATGTGCTCGACGGCGCCCTGCAGCCGGCTCCGGTCGGCGTTTCCGGTGAGCTGTATGTGGCCGGCGCCGGGTTGGCTCGCGGATACCTCAACCGCCCGAGCTTGACCGCCGACCGGTTCCTTGCCAACCCGTTCGGACCGCCGGGGTCGCGTATGTATCGCACCGGGGATGTGGTGCGCTGGACGGCGGGGGGCGAGCTGCAGTTCCTCGGCCGGGCCGATGAGCAGGTCAAGATCCGCGGCTTCCGCATCGAGCTAGGCGAGATCGAATCGGTGCTGCAAGCACACGCCGAGATCACCGACGCCGTCGTGGTGGTCCGCGAAGAAAGCTCAGGGCACAAGCGTCTGGTGGCCTATCTGGTGCCAGCGTCCGGAACGGACACGGTGAGCACCCCCAGCTTGCGGGAGTTCCTCAGCCAGCAACTACCGGACTACATGGTCCCGTCGGCGTTCGTGGTGGTGGACGTTGTGCCACTGAATCCCAACGGGAAGGTGGATCGCCGTTCGCTGCCCGACCCCGGACCCACGCCCGAGATCGAAGCGCGGTACGTGGCCCCGAGCAGCCCGACTGAGATTGCACTCACGGAGATTTGGGCCGACGTCCTCGGGCTGGAGCGAATCGGAGTGCAGGACAACTTCTTCGAGCTTGGTGGAGATTCCATCCTGAGCATCCAGGTGGTGTCCCGAGCCCGGAAAGCTGGCTTGCTCTTCACTACCAAAAACCTCTTCATGCACCAGACCGTCGCGTCACTGGCATCAGTCGCTACCGCGATAGAGGCCGGCGACGCTGAGCGACAACCGGTCGTCGGCCCGGTTCCGCTCACTCCGATCCAGCACTGGTTCTTCCAGACGCATCAGGTGAGCCCGCACCATTTCAACCAGTCCGCCCTGGTGGAATTGACCAACGAACTGGACGAACAGGCGCTGCGGTGGGCACTTGATGCGCTGCTCGTACACCACGACGCACTGCGGATGCGGTTCGAGCAGATCGACGGCCAATGGCATCAGCACAACGCGCCTGTGCAGCCCATGGAGGTGCTCCAACGGTGCGATTTGTCTGATGTGGACGCGGCAGAGCAGTCCGCGGTCATGGAGAAGGTCGCTGACGACGTCCACGCGAGTTTCGACCTAGCGCGCCCCTCCCTGCTGAAAGGAGCGCTATTCCATCTGGGTGCGGATCAGCGGCCCTATCTTTTCCTGGCGGCGCACCATCTGGTCGTTGATGGCGTTTCCTGGCGTATCTTGCTCGACGACCTTGATACGGCGTACCTGCAAGCAGTGCGCGGGGAAACGATCGATCTCGGTCTCAAGACCACCTCGTTCCAGGACTGGGCGTTGCGGCTGGGCAACTACCTGGCTACCGGTGGGCTTGACCATGAACTTGACCACTGGGCATCCGCGCTGGATGGCGGTGAACTCCCAGTGGACCGCGCGCAGCCGCAGCTAGGGACTCCAGCCTGCGCCGTGTCAGTGCTGCTGACCACCGAAGAAACCGACGCGTTACTGCACTGGGCGCCGACCGTCTACCGCACGCGGATCAACGACGTCCTGCTCGCAGCTCTCGCCTGGGCGTTATCGCGGTGGACAGGGCGAGGCAGGGTATCGATCAACCTGGAGGGCCATGGCCGTGAGGAGATCCTCGACGGCATCGACCTCTCCCGCACCGTTGGATGGTTCACCAGTATCTTCCCGGTCGCTCTCGAGGTAGCGGTCAGCGATGAACCGAACTGGCGCAATCTGGTCAAGTCGGTGCGAAGGCAGCTTCGCGCCATTCCGCGCAATGGGTTCGGCTACGGGCCGCTGCGCTACCTGGGTTCCCCGGAGGCGCGTGAACGGCTGTCCGCGCAAGGCAGCGACCCGCAGATCTCGTTCAATTACCTCGGTCAGTGGGATGCACGGTCCGACGATGCGGGGGGTGGCCTCTACCGGTCCGTGCATGGCGCACTCGGCCAGGATCATGATCCCGCTGATCGAAGCCCTCACATGCTGGAGATCGTGGGCAACGCCCAGGGTGGTCAGCTGGCCTTCTTCTGGTATTACCAGCCTGGCCTGCACGACCAGTCCACCGTGGAGTCCATCGCCGGTGACTTCGCCGACGCACTTCGGAGTATCGCGCAGGACTGTCGGGGGGAGGGTCGATGATTACTCCGCTCTCCCGCAACCGCAATTACCAGCTGCTGTGGAGCAGTCAGGCGCTGTCGGAGTTCGGCATCAACACCTCGGTGATCGCGTTCCCTCTGCTGGTGCTCGCGATGACCGGCTCGCCGGCGGCAACCGGGCTTGTGCTGGGTACGAGCGCCGCTGCGCAGCTCCTCGTTGGGTTACCAGCGGGAGCGCTAGTGGACCGCTGGAATCGCAAGAAGATCATGCTCTTTTGCGAGGCGGCGCAGGCGATCGCCGCCACGAGCCTGGTCGTCGCGCTGTTATGGGGTGTAGCGAGTGTGGCGCACATCGTGGTCGTGGCCGCCGTGATGGGTGTGTGCGGGGCCCTGTTCATGCCGGCGGAGGACGCGTGTCTGCCGAACCTGATGCCGGCCGAGCAGCTGTCGACGGGGGTGGCGATGAACTCGGCACGTAGTCACCTGGGACAGTTGTCGGGCACCGCGGCAGGCGGCTTCCTGTTCAGTATCGGCAGATTCGTGCCGTTCGCGGTGGACGTACTGACCCATACCATGGCGTTCTTCTTCCTGATTTTTCTCCGCCTGCCGCCACGCAAGGTGCAGCCGGAACCGGTAGGACACCTCGGCCGTGAGATGGCGGCTGGCTTGCTCTGGGTGTGGCGGCACCGCGCGGTTCGGGTCATTGGACTGTTCGCGGTAGCCCTCAACCTGTTCTTTACCGCCTATTTCATCGTCATCATCGTGGTGGCCCAAGCCAGAGGGGTCCCATCGGGGGAGATCGGCATCATGGCGGCGATGTTCGGTGTGGGTGGGATCCTGGGCGCTCTGGCCGCGCCGTACCTGCATCGGATGATGAGTCCGTACCTGTCGATCATCGTGGTGTTCTGGGCACTGACGGCTCTCACTCCGCTTGCGGTCTTCGTGAGCAATGGTTACCTCATGGGTGCGCTTTTCGGTGGCATGGCATTTCTGGCCCCAACCGCCAACACGACGATCGAAACCTACCAAATTATCCTTACTCCCGATGAGTTGCGCGGCAGGATGAGCGCGGCGATAGGTGTGGTCGCCGGTATCGCCGGCGTGTTGGGGCCGGCGCTCGGGGGCTTGCTGATGGAGGTCGTGTCCGGCAACGGCGCGGTCCTGATGTGTGCGGCAGGCATCGGGGCGGTCACGCTGGTGGCCACCATCAGCCCCACCTTGCGTAAGTTTCCCCGGCATGCGGCCGCCGCGGTAACCCCGGAGACCGCGCGAGAGCAGGAGCAGCCAGTCGAGCCGTAGCGCGAACTCCCAGCTATGCCAATGCGATACCAGTTTTCCAAGGAAGGAGACAGCGGGATGGATGACGACGCCAGGTACGTGGTCCTGCGCAACGACGAGGACCAGTACTCCCTGTGGCTGGCAGGTCACGAAATACCAGCGGGTTGGCACCAGGTAGGCGAGGAGGGCAGCATAGAGGAGTGCTCCACCTACGTCGACGAGGTATGGACGGACATGCGGCCGCGTAGTCTGCGCGAGCGGATGGACGCCGCAGCACAGTCCTGATCGATCAATGCGGATTCCGGTCAGGAGTGCCTCGTTTCAATGGGATGCCCGTCGGACGAGGCACTCCACCGGATTTGCATCTCGTCGGGTGCATGAAGATGGGATCACCCTGCTCATCCTGGGTCAGGATCAGCTGTCCTCGGCCGGCTGCGCGGGTGCGCCTAATCTGTCTCCCCTTTGCCGGGGCAGCGCGAACAGCTACTGGGAGTGGCAAGATTTCCTATTTTCGCCTTCAGCGGTCTTGAGGATAACGAGATAACCCAAGGTGAGATCGAAGTGTGGTCGCGCCACACGGTGGGGTCGTCCGGGTTCACGTGCTGCCCGGCGACCATTTTTTCGTCAACACGTCGCGTCCAAGTCTCCTGCGGCTGGTAGCTGAAGAGCTTGTGTGAAGATCGAGGCTACGTCGGGATGGCCGCGACCAAGCCAGTCTCGTATCCCACGATCACGAGTTGTGCCCGATCTCTGGCGTCGAGCTTGGCGAGGAGCCGACCAATGTGTGTCTTGACTGTACCCCGGCTCAGGTGCAGATGGTGTTCGATCTCGCTGTTACACAGTCCGCGCGCAATGAGAGTGAGCACTTCGCGCTCACGGTCGGTGATGCTGGCCAGCGTGCGGGCTGGACGCGCGGCCGGCTCCGCGCGGCGAACGAATTCGGCGATCAACCGCCGGGTCACACTGGGTGCGAGCAACGCCTCGCCAGAGGCAACCACCCGCAGGGCGCTCAGCAATTGAGCAGGGGGTGTGTCTTTGAGCAGGAAACCGCTGGCTCCGGCCCGCAGCGCGGAGTACACGTATTCGTCAAGATCGAACGTCGTGAGCACCAGGATTCTCGGCGCGTGCTCGTGTGCGGTAATCCTTCTGGTGGCCTCAATACCGTCCATATCCGGCATGCGCACATCCATGAGCACCACGTCGGGGCCCGCTACCTGAACCAGGTCGACAGCCTCCACGCCGGTACCGGCTTCGCCGACGACGACGAGGTCCGGCTCGGTGTCGATGAGTACCCGCAGGCTGCCCCGGAGCAGTGCCTGGTCGTCGGCGATCAGTACCCGAACCTGCGCCTCAGCCATACGGGTCCTGAATCTGGTAGGGAAGGCAAGCGTGCACGGCGAACCCGCCATTGGGTTGCTGGCCCGCCACCAGGGTTCCGTGGTGTAGGGCGGCTCGCTCGCGCATGCCGATCAGGCCGTGTCCAGGCTTGCTGACCGGACGAGACGGTGCACCCTCATTGATCACCGCCAGATGCAGTTCGCCCGACTCCGTGGTGATGCGGACGGTGCACCGGGCCGGTGCTGCTGCATGCTTGACGATGTTGGTCAGCGCCTCCTGCACGATTCGGTACGCGGAGAGCTGAACCGCCGGGGGCAGCGCTGGGATGGGTCCACGCTCGAGCTCCACCTGAACGTCAGCGAGCCGGGCGTTCTCGATGAGTCTTGGTACGTCATCGAGGCTTGGGCTTGGCGTGAGATCAACCTCCCCCTCCGATCGCAATGAGCCGAGCACGCGCTGGATGTCGGCGAGCGCGGTGCGGCCGACGGACTCGATGACCCCGAGGGCTTCTCTACTCTCCTCTGGACGCGTCTCGTACACGTGGTTGGCCACAGCCGCCTTCATCAAGATGACGCCCATGCTGTGCGCGACCACGTCATGCATTTCCCTGGCGATCCGCAACCGCTCCTCAGCGACGGCCTGCTGCGCGCGGTGTTCGGCGAGTTGGACGGCGTACTCGCAGCGCGCCCGGAAGCTCCGACCAAGTGCCCAACCTGCGCCGATAGCGATCCACGAGAAACCCACGGAGGAAAGCAGGTCAGTTTGCAGCACCTCTGCATTCGGTGGGACCACGGAGAAGCGGGAGGCCATCACGGTCACGCTGAGCACTGCTGCAAGCGTGACGCCAAGCAGCGCCGCTCCGAGCGTGATGGCCGAACGCCGCGGTCCCACGGAAAGCGCAACCGGGTAGGTCGCGAGTGCGACGGCCAGCACGGTGGCCGTACCCGACATGCCCAGCAACACGGCGATGATCGCTAAGGTGAGAACGACGCCGAACACTGGGATCGGCCACCGCCTTCGAAACACAAGCGGAAGGCTGACCGCAAGCGCGATCAGCCACACCACGGCGGTCGTGCCGCTGGAGCGCCCGACCGCGGTGCCGAGGGAGGAGTAAACGGTCAGCAGAGTGATCGCCGCGGCGATCACCATGTTGGTGACGATGAGGAGCCACGGGCGAAACCACGGCGGCAAAACGCTCACATCGACCGCGACTGGTTCGGTCACACTGGCCACGCTAGCTGCAATCTCCGGACCAGTACATCGGACCTGAGTCTGATTCCGAACTCAGGCCTCTACTCCGATGTGCGCGCGCCCCGCACGCGGGCAGCATTGCCAGCATGATTGAGGTACGCGAACTGACTAAGGTATACGGCAACAATCGCGCGCTGGACCGGCTGTCGCTCACCGCCAGCCCGGGCGTGGTGACCGGCTTACTCGGGCCGGAGGGTTCCGGGAAGTCAACCACAATGCGGGTCATCCTCGGCCTAGCCGCTCCGACATCCGGTATAGCGTTGGTGAACAGGCAGCGCGTCGCGACCACCGATCGGCCGTTGCACACCGTGGGGGCGCCGCTGGATGCGCACGCGATGGATGGCGGATGTAGCGCAGCGGACCACCTAGGGCGCCTGGCGCGCAGCAATGGCATCGGTCGGCGACGGGTGACCGAGGTGCTCGACGCGGTAGGGCTTTCGCCGATGGCCGACAAGCGGATCGGTAGCTTCTCCTCAGGCATGCAACAGCGGCTGGGTGTCGCCGGTGTGCTGCTCGGCGACCCCAGTGTCCTGCTGTTCGATGAGCCGATGCACGGTCAGGACCCAGAGGGCATCCGGTGGATCCGCGACTTGATGCGGTCGTTAGCCGCTCAGGGCCGGACGGTCCTGGTATCCAGCAACGACATGCGCGAGATGGCAGACACCGCCGACCAACTGCTTATTATTCGGCGAGGCAAGCTGATCAAGGAAATTTCCAGGCGGGAGCTGACTGAACGCCAGCGTGACGTGTTCGTGCGCTCACCGCGCCGCAGCGGGCTGACCAGGGTACTGACGGGCATGGGTGCAACGGTACTGCCCGAGCCCGACGGTGGGCTCTCAGTTACCGGCATGGCAGCATGGAGGATCGCGGCGGCCGCCGCGGCGCATTACATACCGATCCAGGAACTGACGCCGCGCGGCGCGTCGCTCGAGGACTGCTATCTGAAACTGACCGACGCCAGCGTCGAGTACCGCGGATAGCCAGCCGAGCTCGCTAACCGTTGCGAGGGTCTGTCCGGTCGCCGAGGCGTTTTGACCGGGTAGGCCGCGGCGAGGAACACCCGTCTACCGGCAACGCTGCGGCTACCGCGCATATTGAGGCGGTCTCATCTTTCCTGCAAACCTTACAGGTTTCCGAGTGCCATCTTAGCGTTACCCACCGGTCCGCATAAGGCAGCAATTAGCTGAGGTCTGGCCGCGCGGAGTCGTGCCAATTTAAGTAGCATGGTCACCGTGTTACTGAGGATGGGAAGACGTGATCGACTAGGAGGATCATGCCGGTGGTCGAGCTCAATGAGATCCGGCTCAGCTACCAGGTAACGGGCTCCGGTGAGCTGGTGGTGCTGGTCATGGGGACGGGCAGCTCTGGCCGGGTGTGGCAGCTGCACCAGGTCCCGGCGCTGGTTGCGGCCGGCTACCGGGTGGCCACCGTGGACAACCGTGGCATCGCGCCCTCGGACGAGTGTGCCAGCGGGATGACCATCGACGACCTGGTCGGTGATACTGCGGCGTTGATCGAGCACCTGGGTGGCGGGCCGGCGCGGGTGGTCGGTACTTCATTGGGCGCTCGGGTTGTGCAGGAACTGGCGTTGGCGCGTCCGGATCTGGTGTCGCAGGCAGTGATGATGGCTGCGCACGGGAGGACCGACCCCGTGCAGTCCAGGTTATCGGTGGGGGAGCGGGCCCTCTACGACGCGCGGATCGAGCTACCGTCGGCGTACTACGCGGCGATCACTGCGTTGCTGAATTTATCGCCCCGGACGCTCAACGATCGCGTAGCGGTGCTGGAATGGCTCGATGTATTCGAGTTCTCCGGGTCTGGCATCAGCGCCGGCGTGCGGGCTCAGTTGGAGGTAGAGGACTTCCCGGACCGGCTAGCCGCCTACAGCAGGATCAGGGTGCCGAGCTTGGTAATCGGTTTCGCCGACGACCTGATGGTTCCGCCATATCTGGCTCGTGAAGTGGCGGAGACGATACCGGGGGCTCGGTATGAGGAAATCAAGGATTGCGGGCATTTTGGCTACCTCGAACGCTCCACTGAGGTAAACAAGCTGCTCGTGGAGTTTTTCGTTATCACGTGACACAGTGACCATATCAGTCTAGAGAGGCTCCGCCTCGGATCGCCAAGTCTGTGGGCACGCCAAATGGTCCCTCCGGCTCCTGAGCGCAAGCTCCCGCAGGGACTCCCGGTCTGTGTCGGCGGACCGTCGCCATCCGCTGCGCCGAATCGGGCGATCAAAGCCTAAGTCGCCGTCGTTGCGCCACCCATCGTGGCTGGTCAGGCGGTCGAAACGCCTGTGTGGGAGCGGACGAGAAGAACGCTACGCCCTCCCGGGAACTTGGCTCAAGTGTCAAAGTGCTAGGGACCAAGGATCCCTACGTTCCGTCCGAGATTTCCCTCGGAAGGAATGGCCCCTGACGGGGCAGCGCTGGTAACGGGCGCGCTTAACCAACCTGGCGTCTCGGGCCAGATAGGAGCACAGCCCTCACCTAACCCACGC
>JAICSB010000750.1 GCA_025937115.1 Pseudonocardiaceae bacterium
GCCGAGATCAGCGCCTGGGTATAGGGATGGGCCGGCGCGCTGAACAGCTCATCGGCCGTTGCGACCTCCACGATGCGACCCAGGTACATCACGGCGACCCGGTCGGCGATGTGCCGCACCACCGACAGGTCGTGGGACACGAACAGGTAGGACAGCCCCAGTCGCGCCTGCAGGTCGGCCAGCAGGTTGAGCACCCCTGCCTGGATGGAGACGTCCAGCGCGGATACCGGCTCGTCCAGGACGAGAACCTTGGGGCGCAGCGCGAGCGCCCGGGCGATACCGATCCGCTGGCGCTGCCCGCCGGAGAACTCGTGTGGGAACCGGTTGCCGTGCTCCGGCGTGAGCCCGATCAGCCTGAGCAATTCCCGCACGTCCTCGCGTCCTGAAGGACTGTAAAGGCCGTGGATTCGCAGCGGCTCAGCGATGATCTCGTTTACCGGCAGCCGCGGGTCAAGTGCGGCGTAGGGGTCCTGGAAGACGATCTGCAACTCGCGCCGCAGCCGTCGCATCGCCTTGCTGGACAGCTGGGTCAGCTCGGTGCCCTGGTAGTGAACGTGGCCCGCGGTCGCCGGCTGCAGGTTCAGCAGTACCCGCGCCGTGGTGGTCTTGCCGCAGCCGGACTCGCCGACCAGTCCCAGCGTCTCCTGCGGGTACAGGTCGAATGACACGTCGCAGACGGCGTGCACCTCGCCGCCGCGGCGGCGAACCAGCCCGCGGCCACGCACCGGGAAGTGCTTGACCAGGTTGCGTACTTCCAGCACCGGCTGCGGGGTCACAACGTAGTGTCCTGGGACACGGGCCGGAACAGGTCGCCTGGCTCCAGACCGACCAGCTGATCGCTGAAGTGGCAGGCCGACAGATGCCCACCGGTCCCGGTCAACGGCGGTTCCTCGGCCTCGCAGATCGGGGCGGCCAGTGGGCAGCGGGGGGCGAACGGGCATCCCGACGGCAGGTTGAGGGCTGAGGGGGGCGCGCCGCTGATCGGGTGCAGCCGCTGCCTGCGCAGGTCCAGCCGGGGTTGGCTGCCCAGCAGACCCAGCGTGTAGGGCATCCGCGGAGCGTAGAAGATCTCCTCGACGGTGCCGGCTTCGACGACCCGGCCGGCGTACATCACCAGCACCCGGTCCGCTTGTCCGGCGATCACGCCGAGGTCGTGGGTGATGAGTAGCATCGCCGCCCCGGTCTGCTCTTTCGCGGTGCGCAGCGCGTCCAGGATCTGCGCCTGCACCGTGACGTCCAGCGCGGTGGTCGGCTCGTCGGCGATGATCACCTCGGGGCTGTTGGCCATCGCGATCGCGATCACCACCCGCTGGCGCATCCCACCGGAGAGCTCATGCGGGTAGTTGTCCACCCGCTGGGCCGGGTTCGGGATGCTGACCGCATCGAGCAGCTGCACCGCCTGCGTGGCCGCCGCGTCGCGGCTGACGTCATGGTGCGCCCGGATCGCCTCGGCGACCTGGTATCCGATCGGGTAGACCGGGTTGAGCGACGTCATCGGATCCTGGAAGATCATCGCGATGCTCTGGCCGCGGACCCGGCTCAGCGCCTTGTCCGACGCCCCGAGCAGTTCCGTGCCGTGCAAGCGCACCGACCCGGACACCCGGGCGGAGCCGGCCAGCAGACCCATCATGGCCAGCGAGGTCACCGACTTGCCGGAGCCCGACTCGCCGACGATCCCGAGCACCTCACC
>JAICSB010000347.1 GCA_025937115.1 Pseudonocardiaceae bacterium
CCGACCGGCACGTCACCACGGTCACCGGCCAGCAGGCCCAGGCGACCCAGCAGATCGGCGAAACCCTCCGCGCTGTGCGTAATCGTAAACGCGCCCTTGACCTTGCCAGAGCCGTCGAGAACACACACTGCGTGCGACTGAACGGCCCAGTCGATTCCAACATAGAACGGGCTTTCAGGCAGCGACACTCCATCTCCTCCCAGCGTCACCCCGACTCTCGCCGAGTCCCAACAACGAGCACCTTGCCAGTGCCCGCAAGGAGTGTGGACCAGTGACCGCTCAGATCGGTGACGAAGTGATGATCATGTCCGAAGGGTCGGATCGGGCGGTGCGGCAGGGCGAGATCCGGGGAGTCCGTGACGATCCCGGTGGTGTCGTCTACATCGTGCAGTGGTCGGACACCGGTCACCAGAGCCTGGTGCCGCACGGTCCGGACATTGTGATCAAACACCGGCACGGACACGGAAGTGGGGTCGTCGCTACTGGAGCTTCCCGGGAGCTGTCGCGGCTACGGCACCCGCTGGAGTGGCGTCACAGACAGGAGCGCGAGCGGCATCAACATGTTCGCGACGAGCGGCTCGCCTGGCGTGTACAGGACATCCTCACCGGGGTCGGGCTGGATCAAACCGACTTCAGCGTCGCCGGTGGCCGGGTGGTGCACATTCCGCAGGTGGTCTCGGTACACCCCGGGCCCCCGGTGGAGCTGGACATCCACATGCTTCCGGGCCAGTCGCCCGACGACTACTCTGCACACGCTAAGGCGATCGCGTACGACCTGGGTATGGCCGAGATACGGGTAATCCCACTCGGACCCTCCCTGATCCGGCTGCAACTGCTGGCCCGCGTCCCGCTGCCCGGCGAGCCAGCCGCGCCTTGAGCGCGGTGGGCGTGAGGGAGCGGTGGGTGTGAGCGATCGGTTACCTACCGACTGCGGGCCTGGGCACGACGGTGGCCGCGCAGCGGTGTCGAAGCAACCCACCAGCGCCACGCCGGGCACCGTCTTAGAGCCCGGGTCGAGGGTCAGTACCCGCAGCGGACGGTCAGTGGCCGCTGCTGTCGCACCGTCCGCTGCTGCGCGCCAGGGCAGGTCCCAGTGGAGGCCTCGGCAACGTTGGTATGCGTCAGCATCTGCCACCTCTCGCATCGCAGGCGGGCAGAGATCCCGCTGCCTCCATGTTGACTGCCGACGACCCGACACCCCAAAGGTCAGGGGACCTACGCTGCTGGGACCTCGGTCCGGGCTACCAACACTTCAACGAAGATCAAGAAAACCTGCCCAGGACACGGAAGATCATCCGTCCCGGAGATTCGTTTAGGTCGCCGTTTGCGGCCGGCACAGGAACCAGGGTTCGACCTGCGGGCAGGTCAGCTTTCCGGGTGCTGCGGGCGCAGTTCGCCCTGGTCGCGCATGGTCGCGCCGAACACCGCAACCTGTGTGCGTCGCTGCATCTGCAGTTTGGCCAGCAGCCGCGACACGTGGTTTTTCACGGTCTTCTCCGCCAGGTACAGCCGGGCACCGATCTCCCGGTTGGACAGCCCGTCGGCGATCAATGCCAGCACTTCCCGTTCCCGGTCGGACAGGGTCTCCAACCGCGGATCAGTCGCCGGTGGTCCTTCTCGCAGTCGGGTGAGCACGTGGGCGGTGACAGCCGGATCCAACAGCGATTGGCCCCGCGCCACTCGGTGCACCGCGTCAACTAAGTCGGTGCCGCGGATCTGCTTGAGTACGTATCCCGCGGCCCCAGCCATGATCGCGGCGAATAATGCCTCGTCATCGTCGTAGGAGGTAAGGATCAGGCATGCGACGGAGGGCAGCGAGGACCGGATTTCCCGGCAGACCTCGATGCCGCTGCCATCGGGCAGCCGGGCGTCGAGCACCGCGACGTCGGGCCGGACAGCTGGGATGCGACGCAGCGCCTCATCGGCCCGGGCGGCCTCCCCTACCACCTCGATGTCGCCGCCTTGCTCGAGCAGTTCACGCAGCCCGCGCCGGACCACCTCGTGATCGTCGAGCAGAAACACCCGCACGGCAGCACGACGGGCACCTACCTCTTCCTGGTCCACGTCTTCATAGTGCCCGCGGAGCCCGCCCAGGGCCACCATCAGCGCCTTGGGTGCAGGGCAGCTCAGTGCCGCACGATCGCCAGCGGGCACCGTGCCACGTGCAACAGCGACCCACTGGTCGAGCCCAGCATGCCAAGGAGCTTGCTGCGGGGATCTATGGACAGTCGCCATGTTCTAAGGGTGTGGGAGCCACCTCCCACCGGCAGTGCCGGAAGATCGCGGGATCCAGGACATTGGACTCGTCCCAGCGACGCCGCCGCCTGACCCACCCCAGCTCCTGGGGTACCTCGCTAACTTTCGTGGGCCTGCTGGTAGGTGGGCCAGTCGAGTTCTCGCGGCTGTCGGGCGTGTCGCTCGGTGGGGGAAGTCCGGGTCAGCGCGACAGTGCCGATGACCGCGGCGGATAGGCAGGCGAGTGCGCGAAGACCAAGTGCGTATCGGGGACCGACGTGGTCGGCGATCACTCCGACGATGGGACCGCCGACGGGCGTGCTGCCCATGAAGGTGACCGACCACAGGGCCATCACCCTGCGGCGGAAGCGCGGATCAGAAATGAGCTGCAGCGTGGTGTTGCCGATCGCCATGAATGCGGTGCCAGTTGCCCCCACTGCAGCGAGCACAAGAAGTTCTCCCGGCAGGGAAGCGACCAGCGCGGCGGCCAGGATCGCCACGCCGAAACCGCAAGCAGCCACTGTGAAGGGGTAGGCACTGGGTCGCCACCACCAAACCGAGCATGGTGCCCGAGCCGGTGAGCTGGAGCACCAGCCACGACAGGGCAACCGACTGCATCCACGTCCCGACGAGGCTGACCGATTGCCCGGTGAGATACATCCGGAAGTTCGGCACACGCATCGCCGCGAACACCGAACTAGCCATCAGAGGGCGGGCGCGACGTTGACGGCGAGCTCGGTCAGAGCTAGTTCGCAGTAACGGAAGGGACCATTCGGGAGATGCCACACCGCGCTCGCCCCGGTGAACCTGGGACGCCCGCTGATGGTGTCCCAGCCCTCGACCGGTGTGCTCCACCGCGCTCGGGCCAGGCCTCCGGGTAGATCGGCGTACCGATCGTTGGTGCGGAAGTCGCGTGGTGCACCGTCGGCGTTGAGCAGCACCTCCGCGCTGACTGTGCGTCCGGTGTCGGTAAGCGACACGCGGAACGCGTCGTCGCTGTCACCAGCGCTCCAAGTGGTCGCCGGCACGAGAAGCATGGATGGCGCCATCAGGATCGCGTCGTTGAGCCAGGTCACCAGCTCGCTCGTGTCGAACTCCGGACCACTCCCGCGAGCCACCGTGACCACACCCAGCAACCTGCCGTGCATAATCCCGCGGCCGTGCCGGTAGGTGTCCCAGCCGATCATTGGCACGATCCGGCCGAGCAGCAGGCGCATTCGAAACAGCCGCGCGACCTCGGCCGAGGAGCTGTACTGCCATGCCTCGCACGGCATCCAGGGCCGGTCGGGTCCGAGGCGGAACCGGCCGACCAGGTGGGCACGTACCGACCAGTCCCGGGGCCGGCCGACGACGCCCATGAACCGCAGGTAACGCTGGACCGCTGGCGGCAGCGACGCGAGGTCGGCGTCGGTGACAGCGCGCGGCTTGGCGGGTCCGCAGGGCAGGCCGGCAGCCCGGACACCATTGATGAATGCTCTCGGCGGTTTATGACTGGCACCTGCGCAGAACTCGCTGGTCCGCATGGTCTCTACCTCGCCGACTCAAACCGTGCCCGTGGCCAGGTCGTCCTGCAGTGTGCTGGCTGCGCAAAATCGCGCCGTCTCGCCGGGTCGCAGCTCACAGCGTTCGTCTCCGCAGCCGACCTGGACCGAGCCACCCGGCCCGGGCTCGGCGGACACTTGCACTTCGCGACCGGTGACCAGGACGGTCAGCAGCTGATCCCGGTACTGCAGAGCGAACTCGACCCGGCCGAACTGCCGCGGCCAGTGCGGGTTAAACCACAGTGCGTCTTGTCGAGTCTCTAGCCCCGGGAAGCAGCGCTGCAGCAAGTCCACGCACCCGGCCATTGCGCCGAGGTGGACCCCCTCGGCGGTGGTGCCACCCTGGATGTCGGCGGTGTCGCTGCGCAGGGCCCGCTCGAAGTGCTCCAAGGCCCGCCCCCGGTTCGCTCGGGCCAGCACCCAGGCATGCACCAGCGCGCTGAGTGTGGACCCGTGGATGGTGCGGCCCAGGTAGTACTCGATTGTGCGCGGGATGGTCTCGGGCGGGAGCGGGTAACCGAGGCCGCCGAGCAACTCGCGCAGCTCGTCGGCGGAGAG
>JAICSB010000206.1 GCA_025937115.1 Pseudonocardiaceae bacterium
ATCATGGATGGGGTGCTCCTCACCGTTGGCATGATTCAAGCGGGTCGGACGGCGACCGGGACGTTGCGGGCCGCGAAGATTCCCCGGCTGTAGAACTCCAACGGCACCTCGGGGGCCAGCCGGATCTCGGCATAGCGGTCCAGCAGCACGCCCACCGCGACCCTGCCCTCGACCCGGGCGAGCAGCTGGCCGATGCAGAAGTGGATGCCGTAGCCGAAGGCAAGGTGGTGCTTGCCCGAGCGGTGGATGTCGAACCGGTCCGGGTCGGGGAACTCGCGTTCGTCCCGGTTGGCGGACAGCAGCCAGGGCGTGACGACCACATCCGCCGGGATGACCTGCCCGCTGAGCTCGGCCTCGACCGTGGTCACCCGGCCGACCTGGGTGAACGAGGAGCGGTAGCGCAGCACCTCCTCGATGGTGGGCTCCACCAGCGAGCGGTCCGCCTGCAGCTGCGCCCATACCTCGGGGTGCTCATCCAGGCACAGCACGGTGTTGCCGAGCAGCGCGGTGGTCGTGATGTGTCCCGCGATCAGCAGCACGATGGAGAAGTTCACCACCTCCTCGTCGGTCAACCGCTCACCGTCGGCCTCCACCGCGGCGAGCCTGCTGATCAGGTCTTCACGTGGGTGGGCACGCCGTTCGGTGCAGTACTCGCCCAGGTAGGCGACCATATCCGCGGTGCTCTCCTCGACCTTCCGGGCGAGCTCGGGGTCATTCGGGTCGGCCATGTCGCTGGCGAAGAGCCGGTCCGCCCAGGACCGGAACAGCTCACGGTCGGCGGCCGGCAGACCCAGCAGCTCGGCGATCACGGTGACCGGCAGCGGGTAGGCCAGCGCTGAGACGAGGTCGAACTCGTCGGCGCCGCCGGTAGCGTCGAGCAAGTCGCCGGTGACCTCGGCGATCCGGGGAGCCAGCCCCATGACGATCTTCGGGCTGAACACCGCAGCGACCAGCCGGCGCAACGTGTGGTGCCGAGGTGGGTCGGTCCGGGTCAGATTGCCCTGGGAGAACTTCTCCCCCACCGGAAACACCCGGCCAACCTCGGAGGAGAACACCTGCGGGTCGGAGATCGCTCGCGCCACGTCGGCGTAGCGGAAGACGTGCCAGATGCCGTAGGCATCGCGCCACACCGGGTGCTCATCGCGCATCTCGCGCAGCCAGGGCAGCAGGATGCGCCCGCCGTCGTCGATGGTCGGCGGGATGGTGTACGCCTTGGCGGCCATGGTTGCTCCCGTCGCTGGCGGCGGCCCCACCCGCCGTGCCCAACGGCAGCGGGCGTGGCGTCGTCACACCATCTTCCTGCGCTCGTTAGCCTTGGCGCCCGCACAGCGCGAAAGAGGGAATGCCAATGCTGGTCCTGCACGGGTTCTGGTCCACCTCGAACGGGTTGTGCCTGTGGTCTGAAGATTCCGATCTCATTGTGAAGAGTCCCAGCCAGGCGCTGCGCTCGGCGCGACCACATCCGTTCGCCGCTACCGCCGACGTGATCGCTGGGATCCACGCGGGCAAGCCCGGTACCGCGGTCCTGCTGTTGCCGTCGTTGCGCTCGGCGCCGCTGGACTCGCCGCAGCTGATCAGGATTACGCCGCGCCCGGCACCGCAAAACCCACCGGCGCTGCTGCCGTGGACCGTTCCGGTGGTGTGTTTCGATGCCGAGTCGGCGTTGACCGCTCTTGACGATCCCGTCGCGGACGTCCGGTACGGCGCGTCCATCGCCTACCTCGCTGACCTGGCGGCCTTCGCCCGGGAACTGGTCGAGCGCGGGCGGGTTCTGCCCGCACTCGCGCACGACGGGCACGGGGTCAATCGGCACGGGGTCGATCGACACCGGGGCGTGGCGTTCTGGCGTCCGGTGTTGCAGGGTCCCGATGTCGTCGCGATGAATACCCTGATCGCCGCGATGCCGCCGGTGTGCCGGGCCCACCAAGGTGAGCACGACGCGCACGAGCTTGCCAACTCGGCGCTGCACGCCATGCTGGACGCGGCCATGCGTGCTGCGTTGCCACCCGGGATCGATCTCCTGCCGTCACGGCGCGGCCGTGGCGCCCAACGACTGCCCGCCACACAGGCCTGGCTCACGGCACTGACCGCTCCGAACGGCCGCTTCGAGGCGGATCCGGACGAGCTCGACACGCTGGTCGAGTCGCTGCGGCCGTGGGAGGACGTCGGGATCGGCAAGGTGGGCCCGGCCAGGGCGACCTTCCGGCTCACGGAGATCGAGACCGGAACCGAGGCGGAACCCGAGACCGAATCCGAGGTGACTGAGACCGAGGAGATTCGGGCCGGCACAGGTTGGCGGCTTGAGTTCCTTCTGCAATCCATGGCCGATCCCAGCCTGCTGGTGCCCGCCGAGCAGGCGTGGAACGCCGACGGCAGCCTGCGCCGGTGGCTGGATCGCCCGGAGGAACTGCTGCTGGCCGAGCTCGGCCGGGCCAGCCGGATCTACCCCGAGCTTGTGCCCGCGCTGCGCACGGCTCGCCCGTGTGACCTGTTCCTGGACACCGAGGGCGCCTACCATTTCCTGTCCACCGCCGCGGCGGTGCTCGACGAGGCCGGGTTCGGCGTCCTGGTGCCGTCCTGGTGGGACCGGCGCCGCAAGCTAGGGCTCGCCCTGTCGGCGTACACCCCGGTCGACGGTGTGGCCGCCAAGGCCAGCAAGTTCGGCCGCAATCAGCTCGTCGAGTTCCGGTGGGAACTCGCGGTCGGCGACGACACCCTCACCGAGGCCGAGATCGCCGCGCTCGCCGCGACCAAGGCGCCGCTGATCCGGCTGCGCGGCCAGTGGGTGGCGGTGGACCCCGAGCAGCTGCGCCGCGGGCTGGAATTCCTGGCGCGCACGCCCACCGGGCGAAAGACCGCGGCCGAGATCCTCGCACTGGCCGCCAGCCACCCCGACGACGTCGACACCCCGCTGGAGCTGACCTCGGTGCGCGCCGACGGCTGGCTGGGCGAGCTGCTTAGCGGTACCGCTGCCCAGTCGCTGCAACCACTCGAACCCCCGCCCGGGCTCACCGCGACACTGCGCCCCTACCAACAACGCGGGCTGTCGTGGCTGGCGTTTCTGTCCTCGCTCGGGTTGGGTAGTTGCCTGGCCGACGACATGGGACTGGGCAAGACCGTGCAATTGCTGGCCATGGAATGCCTGCAGCGCCACGAGGACCCCGGCACCGGACCCACGCTGCTGCTGTGCCCGATGTCGCTGGTCGGCAACTGGCAGCGGGAGGCCACGAAGTTCGCTCCCAGGTTGCGGATCTACCCGCATCACGGCGGCGCACGGCGCCACGGCGATGCGCTGCGCGAGCACCTGGACGACACCGACCTGGTCGTCACCACCTACGCCACCGCCACCCGCGACATCGACGAGCTCGCCGGATACCAGTGGAACCGGGTCGTGCTGGACGAGGCGCAGGCGGTGAAGAACAGCCTGTCCCGAGCAGCCAAGGCGGTGCGGCGGCTGGATGCGCACCACCGCGTCGCGCTGACCGGGACCCCGGTGGAGAACCGCCTCGCCGAGCTGTGGTCGATCATGGACTTCCTCAATCCCGGCCTGCTCGGCTCGTCCGAGCTGTTTCGCGCCCGCTACGCGATCCCAGTCGAACGGTACGGGCAGACCGAGCCGGCACAGCGGCTGCGCGCGATCACCCGGCCCTACCTGCTGCGCCGGCTCAAGACCGACCCGGCGATCATCGACGACCTGCCCGAGAAGATCGAGATCAAGCAGTACTGCCAGCTCACCGTCGAGCAGGCCTCGCTGTACCAGTCGGTCGTTGACGACATGCTGGAGAAGATCGAGAACACCGAGGGGATCGAGCGGCGGGGCAACGTGCTCGCCGCGATGGCCAAGCTCAAGCAAGTCTGCAACCACCCGGCGCACCTGCTGCACGACTGCTCGCCCATCGGCACGCGGTCGGGCAAGGTGATCCGGCTCGAGGAGATCCTGGAGGAGATCCTCGCCGAGGGCGACCGGGTGCTGTGCTTCACCCAGTTCACCGAGTTCGCCGAGATGCTGATGCCGCACCTGGCCGCGCGCTTCGGCCAGGACGTGCTCTATTTGCACGGCGGCACCCCCAGGACCCGGCGCGACGAGATGGTGGCCCGTTTCCAGTCCGGGGACGGTCCGCCGATCTTTTTGCTATCGCTGAAGGCGGGCGGAACGGGGCTGAACCTCACCGCCGCCAACCATGTGGTTCACCTCGACCGGTGGTGGAACCCGGCCGTGGAGAACCAGGCGACCGACCGCGCGTTCCGGATCGGGCAGAAGCGCACCGTGCAGGTGCGCAAGTTCATTTGCACGGGCACCCTCGAGGAGAAGATCGACGACATGATCGAGGAGAAGAAGGCACTGGCCGATCTCGTGGTCAGCGACGGCGAGGGCTGGCTGACCGAGCTGTCCACCCGCGACCTGCGCGAGGTATTCGCGCTGTCTGCGGGGGCCGTCGGTGAGTAACTGGTTTCCACCACGGTCCCGCCCGCGTACCGTTGAGGGCGGCCTCAAGGCCCGCAGCACTCGCGGCGCGATCGCCCAGACCTGGTGGTCCGAGCGGTTCATCGAGGTCCTCGAAGACATCGGTATGGGTAACCGGCTCCAGCGCGGGAGAAGCTACGCCCGCACCGGGCAGGTGATCTCGATGGACGTAACTCCGGGATCGATCACCGCCCAAGTGCAGGGCAGCCGGGCGCGGCCCTACCGGGTACGGATCGGGATTGCCGCATTCGGTAAGTCCGAGTGGGCCCGGGCCGAGCATGCCCTGGCCGCCAACGCCTGGTACACCGCGATGCTGCTGTCCGGCGAGATGCCCGATGACATCGAGGACGTCTTCGCAGGGCTCGGGATGTCGCTGTTCCCGGCCACCGAACGGGACTTGTCGCTGGACTGCTCCTGCCCCGATCATGCGGTGCCGTGCAAGCACCTCGCCGCGACGTTCTATCTGCTCGCGGAGTCCTTCGACGATGACCCGTTCGCCATCCTCGCTTGGCGCGGGCGTGAGCGTGCGGACCTGCTGGCCAACCTGCAGGCCGCCCGCTGCGACGGTCCACCGGCCGCCGACCGCGGCGAGCAGCCGGGCCGGCCGCTCGCCGACTGCCTCGACTGCTACTTCGCCCCGCAGGCGCAGACTTCCGCGCCGAGCCCGCCGACGACCTCGTCCACCGCGCTGCTCGACCAGCTCCCGGACGTCACTGTCGCGGTGCGCGCCCGGCCGCTGATCGAACTACTCCGGCCCGCCTACCTCGCACTCGGGCACGGTGACAACCGGGAGTGACGGAGGCGGCATCAGCCGGTTCGGTAGAGGCCCTTGGCGTACGCGGGGCCGTAGTAGCGCTCGAGGTCCTCCAAGGTGTCGTTTGGTCGTTCCAGCCGCTGGGCGATCTGGGCGCGGGACGGCGCGGCTTGCGGATCCCAGCTGGCCGGTTGCCACAGATTCGAGCGCAGGAATGCTTTGGCGCAGTGGTAGAAGACCTGGTCGATCGCGACGATGAGCGCCAGTAGCGGCCGGTGGCCCTTGACTCGCATCTGCTCGAAGAACGGTTCGTCGCGCACCAGCCGCGCTCTGCCGTTGATCCGCAAGGTGTCCGCACGGCCGGGAATGAGATAGATCAGGCCGACGTGCGGGTTAGTCAGGATGTTGCGGAAGCCGTCGAGGCGCCGGTTGCCTGGTCGTTCCGGGATGGCGATGGTCGTGTCGTCGAGCACGCGGGTGAAGCCCGGCGGGTCGCCCTTGGGGGAGACGTCGCAACTACCGTCGGCGTGCGAGGTGGCGACCAGGCACAACGGCGAGCTGGCGAGCCACTGCTTGTCGTAGTCGTGCAGCCGGGGCCTGGCCTTGGCGGCGACCCGGGGGAGCGGCTCGCCGATAAGCTCCCGCAGCTGCGCCTCCGAGGTGATCTCTGTCATGTAACCAGTGTCCAGGTCAGCCGAACCCGACGCACAGCGGATAAGGACCTGGCGGCCCGGGAACGACGACGTAAGGTCGCATCCGGAGGCGGATCATGGCGCTGCGAGACAACGTACTGCGGGCCGCGTTCGACCGGTTCCTGGCCACTGGACTTGACGATGCTCTCATCCGTCCGGCGCCGGGCGAGGCGGAGCAGCGCGCGCTGGCACTGTTCACGTCGGTCGTGGCGACGGTACCGG
>JAICSB010000249.1 GCA_025937115.1 Pseudonocardiaceae bacterium
AAAAGGCCGCCACCGAGTTGTTCGATGCCCTCGGGGAATGGCTCGGCGCATGAACCCCACAGCGAGCGCTTGTCCCAAGATCCCGGCCGGGCGCCGGTCGAGCCACAGCCCCCGTCCCGCTCCCGGTGCCCGGCCGGTTCCAACTGGGGCGTTCACCGTGCCGGACTTCCGCACGGCCGATCCGATGACGTAATGGCTTCGGACTCGAACCCGGGCGCTCCACTAGACCGGTAGGGGACCCCGACCGGAATCCTGGCCGGCCGGCTGCCCTTTTTGCAGCGGCGCCCCGTTCAGAGGGCGCCTCCCGGCGGCCGCCGATCCCAAGTACACCGATGGTCTCCAGCACGCCAGCCATACGCCGGCCGTTCTGGCACGATGACCCACGGTGATGGACGCACTGGGGGTGAGGATCGGCGGACGTGACGAGAATGTGGGTGGCGGAGCTGAGCATCAGCCGCCGGACGGATCAGAAGATCGCCCAGGTCCATGGGATCACGGAGGGGGAGCTACGGGACGCCGTCGAGTGCATCCAGGGGCTCTACGGTCGCTGGGACGACGATCCGGAGCGCGGGCGTCGTGCCTTAATCGACGTGGCGATCCGTGGTCGATCCGCCACCGTCGTGCTCTACCCAGCCGAGCACCCGATGGGGGATGCTTGGAAGCTGGGCAGGGTGTACTTCGTTGATTAGGACAGGAAGGAGCGCCCGCCATGGTTGATGACGACTTTTATGAAGACGACGAACCCATCGAGAAGATCCGTCAGATCCGCCGCCGCCCAGTGGATTTCGTGACCGGTCCGCGTAAAGACCGCGGGGTGACGGTCTTCTTGGCGCCGTCAGCGAACGGTGATTGGGTTGAGCACTGTGAGCCGGCGACGTGGGTTGAGGCGGGCGTGTGCCGCTGATCCGGCCGCAGATCGGGTTCAAACTCATTCTGTGCGATGCAGCTCAAACAGACGCGGCGACAGGCAAAATTCACATGTTGGGCGCAGGCTGGACGATCACGGGTAGCCCAACAGCTCCGCACGCAGTGGCACTGATGATCCAGGTTCCCTGGGATCGTACTAACCAGAAGCTGCCGATACAGGTGGAGCTTGTCACCGACGACGGCCAGCCGGTGTCCATGCCTGGGCCCACCGGACCACAACCGCTCAGCAGCAAGGTCGAGCTTGAAGTCGGCCGGCCATCCGGTATTGCGGCAGGTAGCACGTTGAGCGCAGTGTTCGCCGTCAACGTGGCGCCGATGTCCCTGTCGCCCGGCAGGTATGAGTGGCGGGCGAGCGTCGATGGTCATAGCCAGGGCGAGTCGTTCCAAGTGATGGCGTCCTCAGCTACGCAGTAGTTCTGCTGCTCGGCAGTAGTTCGACTGGTCGCGACGTCGCTGATCCTGCCGTGGCGTCGGCGATCTTTGCCTGCACCCTCAGCTGGGTGTACTGGAAGCGCTGCCGACTAGCGAGGTGGTGATCGGCAGGGCCGGGTCGGCGGGGATGTCGAGTGCCGAAGCGGGCGCGGCAGCGGCGAGCAGGTGTGCGCCGAGCGCGGCCACCATGGCTCCGTTGTCGGTGCACAACCGTCGTCGGGGCACTCGCAACCGCACGCCGGCCGCCGTGCAGCGCTGCGCCGCCAGCGCGCGCAGCCGGGAGTTCGCGGCGACCCCGCCGCCGATAAGCAGGGTGTCGATGCCGCGATCAGTGGCCGCCCGGATCGCCTTGGCGGTGAGCACGTCGACCACGGCTTCCTGGAACGCGGCCGCCACGTCGGCTACCGGCACGGCGACCCCCTGGCGCCCCAGTGCCTCGACATACCGGGCGACCGCGGTCTTGAGCCCAGAGAACGAGAAGTCGTACCGCGCGTCGCCGGGACCGGTCAGGCCACGGGGGAATCGGACGCTGTCCGGGTCTCCATCCACGGCAACCCGGTCGATGAACGGGCCGCCAGGGAAGCCCAACCCCAGCAGCCGCGCCACCTTGTCGAAAGCTTCCCCGGCGGCGTCGTCGATGGTCGCCCCCAGCGGGTGCAGCGGCGCCACCAGTGAGGAGACCTGCAGCAGGCTGGAGTGCCCGCCGGAGACCAGCAGGGCCAGCGCCGGGGGCAACGGACCGTGCTCCAAGGTGTCCACCGCGATATGCGCAGTGAGGTGGTTGACCCCGTAGAGCGGGACGTCCCAGGCCACCGCGTACGCCTTGGCCGCAGCCACCCCGACCAGCAGCGCGCCGGCCAACCCCGGGCCCGCAGTCACCGCCACCGCATCGACATCCGACGGCGCGACGCCAGCAGTCCGCAGCGCGCGGCGCACCGTCGGCACCATCGCCTGCAGGTGGGCCCGGGAGGCGACTTCGGGTACCACGCCGCCGAACCGGGCGTGTTCGTCCACGCTGGAGGCGATCTCATCGGCGAGCAAGGTGACCGTGCCGTCGCCGGACACGCCCACGACACCCACGCCGGTCTCGTCGCAGGAGCTCTCGATGCCCAGCACTATCCCGGTGGTCGTCACTGGTGGGCCTGCCGTCGCATGGTGAAAGCGTCGGCTCCACTGGGTCGGTAGTAACCGCGGCGGATACCGATCACATCGAACCCTTCGCTGCGATACAACCGGATCGCCGAATCGTTGTCGGTGCGCACCTCAAGGAACACCGTGGCGCCTTGCGTGTGGACGAGGATCGCCCGCAGCAACGCCCGGCCGATTCCCAGGCGCTGATGCTCGGGGTCCACCGCCAGGGTATGGATCTCCGCCTCGCTGCCGACCCGGGCCAGACCCACGTAGCCGATCAGCGAGCGGCCCTCCCGTGCGGAAAGGTAGTGATGACCCGCCGCCAGCGCCTCCAGGAACGCCTCTGGACTCCACGGGTCGTCGCCGTCGAACAGCACGCTTTCCAGTTCCGCGCAGCGCTGCGCATCGGCGGCCACCATCGGCTCGATCAGAACACTCATACCGGCGTCACCCGCTTGCGCGGCCCGGGTTCCCACGCGTCCGGGCGCCGCAGATACAACGGGTGAAACGGCCCTGGTGTGGCGCGTGCCCGCACCGTCGCGGCTACCACCGCGACCAGCCCGGCCGGGTCCGGGTACTGCGGCGGCACCACCGCGAGGCCCAGCACGTCTGGGGCGCCGGCGACCCGCGACACGCCGGCCAGCGGCACGTCCAGGGGCCGGTCGACGTGCGGACCATCGATCCGAGCGCCTGACTCGTCGTAGCGCGCCCAGTAAACCTCCCGGCGCCGCGCGTCGGTGATCACCAGTAGCGGGCTACCGGTACCCGCCCGGTAGGCGATCGCGTCCAGGCTGCACACCGGGAAAACCGGGAGGCCCAGTGCGTCGCCGAGCGCCGCAGCGGTGACCATTCCAACCCGTAGCCCGGTGAACGGGCCGGGACCCACCCCGCAGACCACCGCGTCGAGATCGCGCATCGACACACCGGCGGTCGCCAACACCGAGCACACCGACGGCATGAGCAGTTCGCCGTGCGCCCGGGCGTCCACTGTGACCCGCTCGGCGAGGACCTCCGGGGAACCCGCCGCGGGCAGCCAAAGCAGTCCGGCCGTCACCGCGGAGGTCGCCGTGTCCAGAGCCAACACCAGCACGGATGACGAGCTTACGGATCACGGGTTTCGCCGCGCGCAGCAAGGCAGGCCGGATCCGGTATCAACCGGTCCGGACCGCACAGCTGCGCGATACGCGTGTCGTCAGCATCACCACTGGGTCGCTGTAGCCGGATCAGCAGATGCTCGTCGGCCAGCCGCTCGGCGATGCCCTCGCCCCACTCCACGACCACGGCGGCCGCCAGCAGGTCAGTGTCCAGATCAAGATCGTCCAGCTCAGCCATTCCACCGAGCCGGTAGGCGTCGACGTGCACCAGTGGCACCCCTCGACCGCCCGGCAGTGTCGGGTGCTCGCGGGCGATGACGAAGGTCGGCGAGGTCACCGGCCCGCGGATGCCCAGCCCGGTGCCGATCCCGCGGGCCAACACTGTCTTGCCCGCGCCCAAGGGCCCGGACAGCACCACCACGTCCCCCGGGCGCAGGCGCTCGCCCACGGCCCGGCCCAGACGTTCGGTATCCGCTGGGGTCGCCAGCTCTAGACTTGCCTTCACCTGCGTGCCAGTCACCTGCGTGGCAGCGCCCCTGCGCATTGCGCCAGCAGGTCCAGCAGGTGTTCGTTGACCCGCTTCGGCTGTTCCAGCATGGTCACGTGGCCCGACCCTTCCACCTGCACCAGCTCCGCGTCGGGAAGCAACGCGGCGATCGCCTCAGAATGCTGGAACTGAATCAACCGGTCACCGTCGGCGCCGAGGACCAGCGCCTTGGCGTACTGCAGACCGGCCAGCGCCGCGTACCGGTTGTGCGCCCCGAAAACGGCCAGGAAGTCGGTCATGACTTCGAACGACGTGGCCCGGATCATCAGGTACATCAGCTCGACCAGCGCAGGTTTGACCGCCTCGTCGCCGAAGGCGAGCTTGCGAGTCAGACCCCAGACCAGGTTCCGGGACATTTCGCGACCACGGTCGACGGCGCGCGCGCTGGGTTCCCAGCGCGAGAGCACCCCGGCCACCGGCATGATCGGGTTCCGCCGGGACAGCAGCGGCTTGGGCAGGCCCGACCGGCCGATATCACCGGCGCTGGTGTTCAGGAATGCCACCCCGCAGATCCGGTCGGCGAACAGTTCAGGGTGGTCCTCGGCCAATGCCATGATCGTCATACCACCGAGAGAATGCCCGAGCAGCACAATCCGCCCCTCCGGGGCAGCGGCGCGCAGCACCGAGTGCAGGTCCCGGCCGAGTTGCTCGATCGTGCAGGCACTTCGCGGCGAGCGACCGGAGCGACCATGGCTACGCAGATCGAAGAGCACCTGGCGCACCCGCGGCGCGGTGGAATGCGCCAGCTCGTTACGTTGGTACAGCCACGACCGCCGGTCCAATGTGTAGCCGTGAATCAGGATGACGGTGAACTCGGGCGCTCCCCCATCGGCCGGGTCGACTTCCTCCACCGACAGCGCCACCCCGTCGTCGGCCGTGATCGTGTACTCGCGGTCCGCCGGGAGCAGGGCCGGCAAGTCGTCAGGCAGTTCCGTAACGTGCCTGCGCACCTCACCGATGCGGTGGTGATACGCGCGGCCAGCGACTAACGCGGTGCCCGCCGCCGCGCCCAGCACACCGCCAGCGACCCATTTGGCGGACTTCATCGGGCCACCAGCGCGCCGGTAAGCGGACGTCGCCCGTGCACGGTCCGGGTCACCCGGGGGCGCACCATCCCCGCGACCACCTCGTAGTGGATGGTGCCCAGCTTGTCCGCCCACTCGGCTGCGGTGGGAGCGCCGCCGTCGCCGCTGCCGAAAAAGACCACCTCAGCTCCCAGCGCGACCGTATCGTCCCCGCAGTCGACCATCACCTGGTCCATGCACACCCTTCCCACCACTGGCCGCCGCCGCCCCGCAAGCCACACGTCGAGTCGGCCGGTGAGCACCCGAGGTACGCCGTCGGCATATCCGGCGGGGACCAAAGCCAGCGTGGTCTCCCGTTCGGTATGCCAGACGTGTCC
>JAICSB010000582.1 GCA_025937115.1 Pseudonocardiaceae bacterium
AAGGCTGCAGGGGGCGCCATGACCCTGTGGCTGGTACCTAGCAAGGCGGCCGGGTTGCGAGTGGCGGCCAAGTTCGACGGCCTGGGCCTGCGCGGCAGCGCCTCCAGCCCGGTGTCCGGGGTGAATGTGGTGGTGCCTGCCGACGCCCGGCTAGGCGACGACGGAGCGGGATGGGACATCGCAATGGCCACCGCATTGCCAACCTTCCTGGTACTCAACGCGGCGCTGTCCCTGGGCATCATGGAAGCACTGGTCGCCGAAGCCGGCGCACACCTCGCCCGCAGCCGACTGCAGCATCTCGGCCAGACGCTGGCCGAGCAGCCAGTCTCCCGGGCGGCACTAGCCCGGCTGCGCATCCGGACCGACAGCGTTCGGGCGTTCCTGCGGGACACCCTGGCGGCCCTGAGTACCGGGCGTGACGATGCGGCCCTTCGGGTGCTGGAGATCAAGGCGGTCACGGCGGAGGCGGCAGCAGAGGTCGCCGACGGGGCGCTGCAGTTGTGCGGCGGAGCCGCGTTTCGCAAGGAGCTCGCCATCGAGCGGTTGTTCCGCGATGCGCTCGCGGCCCGGGTGATGGCGCCCACCACCGAGGCGTTGCACGACTTCGTCGGTCGGACCTGCCTAGGGCTGCCGCTGTTCGACGCACCGGGTGCGTGACGGCGCGGGTAGCGCCGGCGACGTCATGACTGCTGCGTTGGCGCCCGGTGGCCTGGTGGTGGTGGACAAGCCGGCCGGGATGACGTCGCATGACGTCGTCGCCCGGCTGCGCCGGTTGCTGGGCACCCGCCGGATCGGGCACGCCGGCACCCTGGACCCGATGGCCACCGGCGTGCTGGTGTGCGGCGTGCAGCGGGCCACCAAGCTGCTGGCGCATCTCCCGCTGGAACCGAAGGTCTACCGCGCCACGGTGCGCCTGGGCATGTCCACCAACACCGACGACGCCGAAGGTGAGCGCAGCTACGGCGCCGATGCCTCCACGGTGGATGAGCAGGAGATCCTCTCGGGCATCGCGGATCTGCGCGGCGCGATCGAGCAGGTTCCCAGCACGGTGAGCGCAGTCAAGGTTGCCGGCAAGCGGGCCTATGCGCTGGCTCGCGCGGGTGAGCAGGTCTTGTTGACCGCCCGTCCGGTGACCGTGTCCCGGTTCGAGCTCGTCGCCCTGCGTCGCGGCGACGCGGTGACCGACCTCGACGTGCTGGTGGAATGCAGCGGTGGCACCTACGTCCGGGCGCTGGCCAGGGACCTCGGGGCGGCGCTGGCTGTCGGGGGGCATCTCACCGCGCTGCGCCGCACTCAGGTGGGCCCCTACGGTGTGGACGTCGCCCGCACGCTGGAGGAACTGGCGGCCCAACCGCGGTTGGGGGCGGACCTCGACGAAGTGGTGGCCTCCGTGTTCAGCCACCGCACCGTCGACAGCCAGCAGGCCTGGGTATTGGCTCATGGTGGAACGCTGCCAGCGGTCGGGCTGACCGCAACGCACGCCGCGATCGACCCGAATGGGCACGCCATCGCGCTGCTCACCGAGCGCGACGGCCAAGCCCGGCCAGTGCTGGTGCTTCGCCCCGCGGGCGACTGAGTTCGAGTGCGCCGGTCTGAGTTAACCTCGGTGCTTGTGCAGCGCTGGCGCGGAATAGAGGCCATCCCGAACGGATGGGGCCGCAGTGTGGTCACCATCGGGGTCTTCGACGGGATGCACCGGGGTCACATCCAGCTGGTGGGCCACGCGGTTCGCAGGGCCCGTGAGATGGGTGTTCCCAGCGTAGTGATGACCTTCGACCCGCACCCGTCGGAGGTGGTCCGGCCCGGCAGTCATCCAGCGCAGCTGACGACCCTTCGCCGCCGGGCTGAGCTGGTCGAACAGCTTGGTGCCGAGGTGTTCCTGGTACTGCCCTTCACCGTCGAATTATCTCGAATGCCAGCCGACGAGTTCGTCCACACGGTGCTCGTCGAGCGCCTGCACGTGGCGGAAGTGGTGGTGGGTGACAACTTCACTTTCGGGCACAAAGCAGCCGGCGATATCGAGCTGCTGCGGTCCCTGGGCCGGAGGTTCGGCTTCACCGCCGAAGGCGTGGGGCTGCTTTCCCAAGGCGAGCTGACCTTCTCCTCGACCTACATCCGGTCATGCATCGACGCCGGTGATGTGGTAGCCGCAGGCACCGCCCTGGGCCGCCCGCACCGTGTGGAGGGCATCGTGGTCCGCGGCGACCAGCGTGGCCGCAGCCTGGGTTATCCGACGGCGAACCTGTCGACCGCACGGTATGCCGCGATCCCCGCCGACGGTGTGTACGCGTGCCGTTTCGTGCACCGCTGCCGGGAGCTGGCGGCAGCGGTGTCGATCGGAACGAACCCCACCTTCTCCGGGCGCGAACGCCGGGTGGAGGCATTCGTGCTGGATCTGGACGAAGATTTCTACGGCGAGCGGGTGGCGCTGGACTTCGTCGAGCGGCTGCGCGGCATGTGCCGCTTCGATACCCCCGAAGAGCTTGTCACCCAGATCGACGACGACGTGGTTCGCACACGAAAGGCGCTCGACCGGGCCGGCTGATGCAGGTAGAGGGCACGGAAGGGGAGGCCGGTGGATGAACAGCGCGCCGTTGCTCGCAACGTCGCCCGGCAGCGCGAGTGGTACGGGGAGCCGCTCGGCGACCGCGT
>JAICSB010000449.1 GCA_025937115.1 Pseudonocardiaceae bacterium
GACGCGTTCGCCGCCGGGCACCTGCGAACGCCGGTCGCCGCTATCCGCAGATACTGGAAGGCGCGGTATCCGGGCTTTTGGGAGCTGCTCCAACGCCGGGTGGCTTCTGACACTGCCACGGCGCTGCGCGAGCTCAGTCGGGTGATGAGGCTGGTGCCCACTCGGCTGCTCTCTCACCTCGCCGTCTATGAGCTCACCTCCCGGACGAGCCGGTATCCGGCGCTTTCCCTGGGGGATCTGGTGGCCCGTGCCTTTCATGACTGGGACAACGCCCACGGGCTCGAGGTGGACGGAGGTGGCGTCGTGTTCGGCGACGGCCACGTCGACAAGGGCGTGACCAAGGACCTCGCTCTGGCTGGGGTCCGGGCCGGCGTCGACGACGTCGAGGTCGCCTTCGGGCTGGGAGCGTCCGGCAGCGCTCTTCGCGGGGAGGCCTTGTACGAGAGAGTCCGGGAAGCGACCGGCGCTGGTGGCGGTGCCTTCGTGGCCGAGACGAGGATTCCGCGGCTCTCCCCCGCCAACCCGGGCCAGAACTGGGAAGCCACCGACGCCGAGACCCTCTGGGAGTCTCCGATGGTGGGTAGCACCGGGACAACAGTGGGACAGGCTCTGATCGCCATGTTGGAGCCAGGCGAGTTGTTCATGCGTCAACTGGACGGTCTCGGCCAAGGTCTCTCCGGCGAACACGGCGTTTTCGCGCTGCCCATACTCGGCGGGTGGCTCAGCGAGATATGTTCCCAGGCCTACCACAGCGGATTCGTAGAGTCACTGGCCCACGACCCGCAGCGAGTGATTCTGGCTCTGATCCAGGGAGCTGGAGTCTGCCCATGCGACGAATCAATTTCGCCCCCGTGGCCACCCGCGTTGCGACACCATCAGTACCCGGAGCACAGGAGCTGACGGACAGCCCAGTGGACAAGATCTACGAGGTGGTGCCGTCAGGTACATGGCGCCCGTGTGCCATCATCGAATGGCGCTGGCAGGCGGGGATGGGGCGGCCCGCGAGACTGGATGGGGTCACTCGGCAGCGGTCAGCAAGCTCGACTGATCGCGGTACAGATCCAGTAAACCAAATTGATTCACCCGGCAGGTCGGCAGTCCGACCCGCTACGGGGTTTTGTTTGGTTCGTGCACGATGAGGACCGGGCAGGATGCGTGCAGTGCGCATTGATGGCTGACCGAGCCGAGCAGGAGACCGGCGAAGCCGCCGTGTCCGCGGGAGCCGACGACCAGCAGGTCGGCGCCGCGAGCCTCGTCGAGGAGCACCTGCGCGGGCTGACCCATGCGCAGTACTCGTTGGACCTCGACATCGGTTTCCTGGTCGCCGAGCGCGTCGACTGCCGAATCCAACGCCGCCCGCGCACCGTCTTCGAGCACGGTCGGATCGAGGTCCGGACCGAATCCGCTCATCCCTCCGTAGGCCATCGTCGACACAGACCAGGCCATCACGGCCCGCAGCCCCGCACCTCGTAGCCTCGCCTCGTCAACCGCGACGTGCAGCGCCTCCTGCGCGCTCTTTGAGCCATCAACTCCGACGACGATCGTTGCCATTCTCGGCTCCCTTGCTCGTTGGTTCCTTGCGGTGGCGGTGGGCGGGTCAGCGCTTCATACGCCCTGGGCGCAACATCGGCTCCGGTTACGCCGGGCATGAGCGGGGCCAGATTGACTAAGAACATCCCGGCCGGTCGTAACCGACATCTCTGTTAGTTGGGTGTGGCTGCTCCGTTCGCGGTCGCCGGGTGAGTCGGCTTGGTGGCGGCGGGCAGCGCAGTCTGGTTCGCGGCGGACGTCTCGTGGGCCAGGAACGCGCCGAGTTCTGCGATGGTGCTCATTATCGGGGCGAGGAAGACCACGGTGCTGTTCTTGTCCACGCCGATCTCGACCAGGCTCTGCAGGGTGCGCAGCTGCAGCGCCAGCGGGTGCGCCGCCATGATGTCCGAGGCGTCACCGAGCGCGGCAGCGGCCAAGGACTCACCCTCAGCGTTGATGATCTTCGCTCGTTTCTCCCGTTCGGCTTCGGCCTGGCGGGCCATCGCCCGTTTCATGCTGTCGGGCAGCTGAATGTCTTTGAGCTCCACCAGGGTCACTTCGACACCCCAGTCGACGGTGTTGACGTCGAGGATTTCGCGGATGTCCTGGTTGATGCGGTCGGTCTCGGACAGCGTCTCATCCAGGGTGTGCTGCCCGACGACTTTGCGCAGCGTGGTCTGGGCGATCTGGTCGATGGCGGCGTAGACGTTCTCGATCGCGACGACCGACTTCACCGCGTCGACCACCCGGAAGTAGGCGACCGCGGACACGTCGACGCTGACGTTGTCGCGGGTGATGATGCCCTGGGACTGGATCGGCATGGTGATGATCCGCAGCGTCACCCGGTGCATGACGTCGACGAACGGGATGATCACCCGGAATCCGGGTGCCAGGGAGCCCACCACCCGACCTAACCGGAACACCACACCCTTTTCGTACTCCTTGACGACCCTCACCCCCATCCCGATGCCCAGCAGGAGTACCAGCACGACAACGATGATGATGGTCAGAGTGCTCATGATGACGCTCCGTTCAGCGTGCGGATGAAATCGTTGACTCGGTCGAGTGGCCACCCGGGCTCATCGGTCGGCGGCCAGGTAGCGGCCCGGGTCGCTACCGGCCCGGGCACCGGTCTGCAGCCAGCGGGAAAAGCCGTCACGGTCGCGTCGTTCGAGCTCGTCGAGCAGGCACTTCCGGACCCGCACGATCTCGTCGTGGGCGGGGCCCGGGGGCAGGTCGAGCAACGCGAAGTAGCTGCGCTGCCAGGCCAGACACAGCTGTCCAGTGGCCAACGCCTCGGGTGCTGGCGGTGGCTGCACCGTCGGCAGCTCCTCGTGACGGGCTGCTGCGACGGTGCCGTCGGCGCGCTGCACGGGTCGTCGCTGCAGCCACCACCAGGCCACCGGCGCGGCCACGAGCATCAGCGTCACGATGACGACCCAGGCGGCCGGGCCCAGCAGCGTCACCAGGCCGACGAGAACGAAACCCCCCGCAGCGGTAGTCCCGCCGGCGGTGAGCCCAGCCCCGGCCCTCGGCGTGGCACCGGTCGGGGTGTCGTGGGCACTGAGCCACACCAGAGCGCCGACGAACACACCGATCCCCACCACGAACGGCACCGTGTGCGGCGCGACCACGACACCAATCGCCCCCACTACGAGACCGACGGCGGCGGCCGCAATGTAGAGGACTCGGGCGAACATGCGGGCCTCCACGAGGATCACCGGAGAGGGGCGTACGGCTGGTGGGACGCGTCCCGGGCGCAGGATCGGGCGGGCACGACGCGGTACACCGTCGCCCGCGAGACACACCCGACGGCCCCAGCCGCCCGCCCGCCGCCCGGTTGGGACTGTTGCGGCAGGGCTGTGACAACCGACCTGGTGGCAACCGACCTTGTGGGCTTTGTCGCGGGGTCAGCGGCAGGGTCAGAGGTATGCACCGATCGAGGGCGGGCTGTCCGAGACGCGCCGAGC
>JAICSB010000629.1 GCA_025937115.1 Pseudonocardiaceae bacterium
AGCAGCGCATCTCGAATTTCCTCATCTGGCAGGCTGCCTACGCCGAGCTGGTGTTCCAGGACGTCCTGTTCCCCGACCTCGACCGCCGCGATCTATGGCGGGCCTGCGAGGTCTACGCAGCCCGTGACCGCCGGTTCGGCAGCGCCGTCGATACCGGGCCTGCCGAAATCCGCACTCCGAGGAGAACGATCGGATGAGCCACGACGAGGGTGCCGCCGCCACCCGGAAACTGCTCGACGCCGCCCGAGCCGCGCTGGAGCGCTACCAGGACGTCAAGGTCGACGACGACGGCTCGCTGACCTTCCAGCACGCCGACGTGCCGTGCGCGGTGCAGGCGGTGGAACTCGCCGAGGGCCTGGCGATGCTCAGTTTGACCTGCGTGGTCGCCTGGGACGTTCCCGATGACGGCGAGTTGGCCGAGCGAGTCGCCAGCCGGGCAGGGCAGGGCTTGTTCGGCACCTTGGGGTTGGTCCGTACCGAGCGCGGAGCGGACGTGACGCTGCGCTACGCCTTCCCGGCTGCCGGTCTGGACACCATGCCACTGGGCACGCTGCTCATGCTGGTGGTGTCCGCGGCCTCGCAGGTACGTGGCGAGCTGCTGCCTGCCTGATGGCCGCTCCAGCAACCGAGCGGGCGATCAAGCAGCGCCGGATCACCTCGCTGGAGGTGTTGTGCGCCGTGCTGGTGCTGGCGCTGCTGGCTCAGGGACCGCTGATCCGGATGCTCGACATCCCGGCCGTGCGTACCGGTGCCACGGTTTTCGTGGCGATCTGCGTTCAGGCGATGCCGTTTCTGGTGCTGGGGGTGCTGGTCAGCGGGCTGATCGCGACGTTCGTGTCACCGCTGGCGTTGCGCCGGGTGCTGCCGTGCACGACCACCGCCGCGGTACCGGTCGCCGGATTGGCCGGGATGGCGCTACCGGGATGCGAGTGCGCGTCGGTACCGGTGTCCCGGCGCCTGATGCAACAAGGAGTGCCGCCCGCTGCGGCGCTGGCGTTCCTGCTGGCCGCGCCCGCGGTCAACCCGGTCGTGCTGGTGGCTACCGCGGTGGCCTTCCCGGGTGAGCCCCGGATGGTGGCGGCCCGGTTCCTCGGCTCGATGGCCACCGCACTGGTGATGGGTTGGCTGTGGGCGCGTCTCGGCCGCCCGGAGTGGATCGCGCAACGGGCGCTGCGCCGCCCCGAGCGCCCTCCTGGTCGCAGCGCCTTCGCACTGTTCACCGAGACCGCACGGCATGACATGGTCTCCTCGGGCGGGTTCCTGGTGCTCGGCGGCCTCACCGCAGCGGTACTCAATGTCCTGGTGCCCGCATCGACGATGGCGTCGCTGTCTGGAAACGCGCTGCTCGGGATCCTGGTGATGGCGCTGCTCGCGGTCGTGCTCGCGCTGTGCAGCGAGGCCGACGCGTTCGTCGCCGCGTCGCTGACGGCGGTACCGCTGCTGCCCCGGCTGGTGTTTCTCGTGGTGGGGCCGGCGGTAGACGTCAAGCTAGTGGCGTTGCAGGCCGGAGCGTTCGGGCGCCGCTTCGCCAGCCGCTTCGCGCCGGCGACATTCGTGGTGGCGATCGCGTGTGGGTCGCTGGCCGGCGTGCTGGTACTCGGCGGTACGCGATGAGAAGGGAGACCCAGAACGTCCTGCTGGTGTTACTCGGTGGCGCCTTGTGCAAGGTCGCGTACAACGGCAGCTTCTTGCGCTACGTCAAGCCTTCCCTGCTGCCCTTTCTCATCAGCGCAGGTGTGGTGATCCTGTCGCTGGGCCTGATCTCCATCGGGCGCGACGTGCGGGCTGGGCGCACCGTGACTGACCACCATGATCACGCCGGACGCAGTCCCTGGCTGCTCGTGCTGCCGGTGCTGGCGATCTTCCTGGTCGCGCCGCCGGCGCTCGGTGCGGACACCGTGTCGCGCTCGGCGCGGGCGGTCGCCCCGAAGCAGCCCGCCGTCGCCCTCCCGCCGCTGCCCGCGGGCCCGGCTCCCGCGCTTCGGATGAGCGACTTCGTCACCCGTGCGGTATGGGACGACGCGGACAGCCTGCATGGTCGCCAGGTACGTCTGGTCGGCTTCGTCGTGCACGGCGCCCAGGACAGTACCTATCTCGGCCGGTTGGTGATGGCCTGCTGTGCAGCGGATGTGACGCCGGTGAAGGTGCGTCTGGAGGGCTACCGCGGACTCGCGGTCCTGCCGCAGGACGGCTGGTTCGAGGTGCAAGGCCAGGTGATACCCGGCTCAGCGAGATCGAACACCCACTTCACCCCCACCCTCACCGTCTCAGCCCTCCACCCAGTCCCCGTCCCTGTCGAACCCTACGA
>JAICSB010000421.1 GCA_025937115.1 Pseudonocardiaceae bacterium
ACTCGGTGTCACCGGCGATCAGCGGGTGGCGACCTTCCAGTGGAACAACCAGGAACATCTCGAGGCTTATCTCGCGATACCCGCGATGGGCGCGGTGGTACACACCTTGAACCTACGGCTGGAGCCCGAGCAGGTGGTCTGGATCGCCAACCACGCGCAGGACGACGTGGTGATCGTGGACGGTTCACTCGTGCCGGTGCTGGCTCGCGCGCTGCCGGAGATGAAGACAGTTCGTCACGTGGTGGTGGTTGGCGAGGCATCGCTGCTGGACGGCGCCGGCAAGCAGGTGCACTCCTACCACGAGCTGCTCGCCGCCCAGCCCGAGGAGTTCGACTGGCCGACCGACATCGACGAGCGCTGCGCGGCGGCGATGTGCTACACGAGTGGTACCACCGGCGATCCCAAAGGGGTCGCCTACAGCCACCGCTCGGCCTACCTGCACTCGATGTGCATCTGCGCCGGCGAGGTCGGGGGGCTGATGCCGTCTGACCGGATCCTGCCGATAGTGCCGATGTTTCACGCGAACGCATGGGGGCTGCCCTACGCCGCCCTGATGTCCGGCGCCAGCTTGATCATGCCGGACCGTTTCTTGCAAGGCCAGCCGCTGGTCGGGCTCATCGACGCGGAGCAACCCACACTCGCCGCCGCGGTGCCGACGATCTGGGGCGATGTACTGCGGTACCTGCGAGCGCACGGCGGCGACATCTCCTCGATCCGCCGAGTGATCTGCGGCGGCTCTGCCGTACCACTGGCGCTGATGAAGGCGTTCTCCGAGGAATTCGGTGTCGAGATCAAGCATGCGTGGGGGATGACCGAGACTTCCCCGGTCGGCTCGGTAGCCACCCCGCCGATCGGCGTGCAGGGCGACGAGGCCTGGCGCTACCGGGCCAGCCAGGGGCGGTTGGTCGCCGGCGTCGAAGGTCGCATCGTCGCCGACGGCGACATTGTGCTTGCCCGTGACGGCACGTCAGTCGGCGAAATCGAGGTCCGAGGGCCGTGGGTCACCGGGCGGTACTACGGGGATGCCGACACTGAGGACCCGAACTCCGCGAGATTTCACGACGGCTGGTTGCGGACTGGCGACGTGGGCACCATCGACGAGCTGGGCTTCATCACCATCACCGACCGCGCCAAGGACGTGATCAAATCCGGTGGTGAGTGGATCTCTTCGGTGAAGCTGGAAAACCTGCTGATGGGGCACCCGAAGGTGGTCGAGGCTGCGGTAGTCGCCGTCCCGGACGACAAGTGGGTGGAACGCCCCCTAGCCACCGTGGTCATCACTGAAGGTGCGCAGGTCAGCGTAGCCGAGCTACGCGATCACCTCAGCGCCTCGGTGCCCACCTGGCAGCTCCCCGACCACTGGTCCTTCGTCACCGAGATTCCCAAGACCTCAGTAGGCAAGTTCGACAAAAAACTCATCCGTCAGCTCCACCTGCCCCGATATGGAGACATATCGGGGCAATGACGGGCCCAATAGACCCGATATGTCTCCATATCGGGGTGGGGGTCAGCGGGGTGGGGGTCAGCGTTCTGGGGGGGCGGTTACGCGGGTGATGTCGGCGCCTAGGGTCGTCAGGTTTTCTAGGAAGCTTGGGTAGCCGCGGTCGATGTGGAAGACGTCCCAGACCTCGGTCGTGCCCTCGGCGCACAGGCCGGCTAGCACCAGTCCGGCGCCGGCCCGGATGTCGCAGGCCCACACCGGCGCGCTGGAGAGCCGCTCGATGCCCCGGACCACCGCGTGGTGCCCGTCGGTCCGAGCGTCGGCGCCTAGCCGGATCATCTCCTCGACGAACCGGAATCGGGCTTCGAAGACGTTCTCGGTGATCATCGAGGTGCCCTCGGAGATAGCCGACAGGGCGATCGCCATCGGCTGCAGGTCGGTGGCGAAGCCCGGATAGGGCAGCGTCACGAAGTCCACCGCACTGGGCCGGCCGGGCATCACCACCCGGAAGCCGTCGCCAGCCCCTGGTTGATCGACCCCAATCGGTTGATCAACTTGAGCACCGGCCAATCGCAGCTTCTCCAGCACCAGGTCCAGGTGATGCGGGTTGACGCCGCGGACCGTGACGTCACCCCGAGTCATCGCCGCGGCGAATGCCCAGGTAGCCCCTACGATGCGGTCACCGATCACCCGGTGGTCGGTGGGCGCCAGCGCGTCGACCCCTTCGATGGTGAGCGTGGAGGTGCCCGCGCCGGAAATGCGGGCGCCCATCTGCCGCAGCATCACGCACAGATCCACGATCTCCGGTTCACGCGCCGCGTTGTCGATGACGGTGGTGCCGTGCGCAAGCACCGCGGCCATCAGGATGTTCTCGGTCGCCCCCACGCTCGGGAAGTCCAGCCAGATCTGCGCCCCGTGCAGTCCCTCGGCCTCGGCCACCACACAGCCGTGCTCGATCTCGCTGCGGGCACCGAGCTTGCGAAGCCCGTTCTGGTGCATGTCCAGCGGCCGGGAGCCGATGGCGTCGCCGCCGGGCAGTGCGACCCTGGCTCGCCGGCAGCGGCCGACCAACGGACCGAGCACACACACCGATGCCCGCAGCTTGCTCACCGATCCGTAATCGGCCTCGTGCTTAAGCTCAGCCGGCGCAGTAATCCTGACTTCTGAGCCGGCGACCTGCACATCACAGCCCAGCCCCCGCAGCACGTCACCCATCAGCGGGACATCCAGGATCTCGGGACAGTTAGTGAGCGTCGTAGTGCCCTCGGCCAGCAACGCGGCCGCCATCAGCTTCAGCACACTGTTCTTCGCCCCGACGACCTGGACCTCGCCGGTCAATCGGGCGCCACCGCATACCCTGAAGTGCTCGCTCACGCCTGCGCACGCTAGCGGGTGCGCTCGTCACGCCGCGCAGCCGTAGCCTGATCTCATGGCTGTGCACCTGACCAGGATTTACACCCGCACCGGTGACGACGGAACGACCGGCCTCGGCGACTTCTCCCGGGTGAGCAAGACCGATCCGCGGCTGATCGCCTACGCCGACGTCGATGAAGCCAACTGCGCGCTCGGTGTGGCGCTAGCGCTGGGCTCGTTGGACCAACGGCTGCTCACGGTGCTGCGGCAGGTACAGAACGACCTGTTCGACGTGGGCGCCGACCTGTGTACCCCTGTCGTGCCCAAAGATCAAGCACCCCCGAAATATCCCCCGCTGCGGATTGCCGAAAGCTACGTCACCCGGCTGGAGGGTTGGTGCGACGAGTTCAACGCCGCGCTGCCCGCGTTGGACTCGTTCATCCTGCCCGGCGGCACTCCCGGCGCCGCATTGCTGCACATCGCCCGGGTGGTCACCCGGCGCGCTGAGCGCAGCGTGTGGGCGCTGCTGGAGGTCGACGCGCAGCGCACCAATCCACTGACCGTGCGTTACCTCAACCGGCTGTCTGACCTACTGTTCATCCTGTGCCGGGTGGCCAATCCCGCGGGGGATGTCTTGTGGGCGCCTGGGGGGCGCCCACTCACGAGCTCCGTCGCGCCCCCGGCGGGGCCGACTCCAGCCAGGACAGAAAACCCGTGAGGGTGTCCTGCCGCATGGCCAGTTCCAACTCGTCGACGCCGGTGCGGCAGCGCAGCACGACCGCCCCGCTGGGCATCGCATAGCTTTCCGGCACCGTCAGACCCCGTCGTTCCACAATCTCCAGCTGATCCCGGTCGAGCACTCGATCGGGACCCGACCGCAAGCTGGAGACCCGGAACCAGGCGAAGCCGTCGCCCTGATAGCG
>JAICSB010000297.1 GCA_025937115.1 Pseudonocardiaceae bacterium
GACGTTGGCCAGCGCTGCTGTGGAGTTCGGGAATACCAGGGCTGGTGGCAACCCGAGGACCCGGTGGGACAGGCCCTATTCCGGCGGCGGGTCAAGCTGGACCTCCACGCAACGAACCCTGCGAGCGGCCTCGTCGAGCACTGCGCGGCGCGGCTCTGCGATGTCCAGCACCCGAGGCTCGGCGCGCTGCACCAACGGGGCCAACCGTGGGTCGGCAGTTAGGGTGCGCAGTGCCGCGGTATCCCCACCGAGGACGAGTGCGTCCAGCTCGGCGGCACGGGGCAGCAGTACCCGCGCCGCGGTGTCGGCCGCAGCGCGCAGAGCCACTCGCGCCTGACCCTCCCGCCGCCGGGCGAACCGCTGCTGGGATTGCCCGCCTGCGGCGGAGCGGCCGTGCACCAGCCGGCTGCCAGTGCTGGAGGTGAGTACCACGCCGGCCCGGGCTATGCCGACGCTGTATCCACCGAGGCGTACCAGCAGCAGCCCGACCGTGCGCGGAACCATGAGGTGGTCGACCAGATCCTCGACGGCGAGCCCGGTCCGCTGCCCGGCGGGAGCCGCTAGGGGTCCGAAGGGCACCAGGATCGATGCCGTCGCGCCGTCACCAGCCGCTACCTCCACCCGCAGCGGCGTGACCGTAGTGGTCAGCGCTCCGCCGTGCCCAGCCGCGAACCGCTGCAGGAACCCGGCCAGTCGCTCGGGCTCGACCTCCACCGCACGTCCACCGCCGGCAAGTTCCCGGATCCGGCTCATCCGGGCACGCTAGCGCGTGCCCGCACTCACGAGCTTGTCAACGGGCAGCCGTAGGCTGCATTGATGATCGATGTGCTGGTCGCCGGCGGTGGCCCGGCAGGATGGGCGGTGGCGGCGGCCTGCGCGCGGCTGGGGCTGGACACCGAGCTGGCGGACCCTGCGCCGGACCGGCCGTGGCGGGCCACCTATGGCTCCTGGCGGGGAGAGCTACTCGCCGATGCAGCCGCAGCAGTGGCGGGCAGCGGCTCCGGTGCGGCGATCGGCACGATGGGGCACCGGCTGGGCTGGGACTATGTGGTGCTGGACAACGCAGTGCTACGCGAGCGGTTCGCAGCCGCTCCGGTCACAGTGTTGAAGGGTCGGGTGCGGGATGCCCGCCCGGAGCCGAACGGAGTTACCGTGGACCTCGATGGCGATCAACGGCGGGCTGCCATTCTGCTCGACGCAACCGGTGCGCCGCGTTCGGTGCTCGGCGCTCCCCCCCGACGGACTGCCGCAGAGCAGACCGCGGTGGGTGTGCTGGTCGACGCCGACGCTGCCCGGGATCTGGTGACCCCAGGCACTGCCTTGTTCATGGACTGGCGACCACATCACGGTGAGGCGGGATGGCCCACGTTCCTTTATGCGGTGCCGGTGACGTCGGATCGGGTGCTGTTAGAGGAGACGTCGTTGGCCCGCCGTCCCGGGTTCGGGCTAGGGGCGCTGCGTCGCCGGCTGCATGCCAGGTTGGCCCATCACGGCATCGCAGTGCCACCGGGCGACGAGGAGCGGGTGCGCTTCCCGGTGGATCGACCGCTACCAGCACCCGGGGACTGGCGCGGGCCAGTGGTCCCGTTCGGGGCGGCGAGCCCGCTGGTGCACCCGGCTACCGGCTACAGCGTGGCCACGTCGCTGCAGTTGGCCCCTCGGGTGGCCACCGCAGTGCGGGATGCGCTGCAGCGTGGTGGTTCTGCGGCTGCCGGTGTCGCTGCCTGGCAGACTGTGTGGAGCCCGGCCGCGCTGGCGGTGCACACCCTGCGGCGTCGCAGCCTGGAGTCGCTGCTGCGCTTCCCTCCTCGCCTGGTTCCGGAGTTCTTCGACGTGTTCTTCGGGCTGCCGGAGCGACACCGCTGGGCCTACCTCACCGGCCGCGAGGACGTCGCAGGTAGCGCCGCCGCGATGGGCGCGCTGTTCGCCGCGTCCCCGTGGTGGCTTCGCAAAAGGCTAGTCCTCGGGGCACTCGATCCGCGTACCCCACCGCAGTCGGTGACGCAGTGATCGCGGAGGCCGGTCAGTGGCGCGCTGGTCGCCCGAACTGTTCGTCATGCATGACCTGGGCGAGTGGGGTGCGGTGTCGCCAGCCGTGCCGCTCGAGGTCAGGCGTCGCCTGCAGTTTGTCGACCGGGCCCAGGCACAGCCAGGCCACCGGTCGGATCTGGGTGGGGATGGCGAGCAGTTCTCGGAGGAACTGCTCCTGGTAGAAGCTGACCCAACCGACACCGAGCCCCTCGGCGGTCGCGGCCAACCAAAGGTGTCCGATCGCCAGGCACACCGAGTACAAGCCGGCACCGTCGATAGCGTGCCGCCCGAGCACCGCGGGGCCGCCGCGCTGCGGGTCGTAAGTGACCACGATGCCTAGGCTCGACTCCAGTACGCCCTCGACCTTGATCCGGGCGAAGGTCTTGGCCTGCGCCTCGTCGAGTTGGTTTGCGAAGATCTCGCGTTGCGCCTGGACGTGGTCGCGGAAAGCGGTGCGGGTGTCCATATCGCGGACGAGGATGAAGTCCCAGGGTTGGCTGAGCCCGACGCTGGGCGCACTGTGCGCGGCAGTGAGGATCCGGCATAGCACATCGGTGGGCACTACACCGCCGGTGAACTCACCCCGGACGTCGCGTCGACGGTGTACGACATCGTAGAAGCTAACCACCCGCGCAGTCTCGCAAACGCGTCATGGTGCCGTGGTAGGGCTCCGCCGCAAAGAAATCGCGCCGCTGTCAGACGTGCGGGACGCTGATGGTCACTTCTACGTTGGGTTTGACCTTCAGCGCGCCGAGCATGGCGGAAAACGGCTTGATGCCGTACTCGCGCTGATCCAGAGTGACCTTCGCGTTCCAGTGCTGGCCGTCATCGTGTGCCTCGACAGAGATCGGTTTCGTGACGCCGTGCAGCGTGAGATCTCCCTCGATGCGCGCCCGGTCGCCATCGCGCACCACCGACACCGAGCGAAACTGGATCTTGGGATGCTTCCGCACCTCGAGTGTCTTGTCGGTGTTCTTCTCGATGTCCTTGCGATCCGACTCCTTCACCGCTTCGGTGATGACCCGCAGCGAGCCCGCGTCGAGATCGACGGTGATGCCGTCGTCCCCCACATCCGCGGACAAATTGGTCACCTGGAAGGTCACGTCGTGGCCCATGGAGGTCAGCAGCCCCTCACGAAAGACTAAGACCTGGCAATCCACTGCTGAAGCGTCGAAAGTTGGCACCCGGCTAGCGTAGCTGGATACAGACAGTCACCGGCATCCACCTGAGGAGTGTACTTTGGGCTCACTCAACTAGATCGTTTAGTGCGATCACGGCGCAAAGAGCTTCGCATAACTGATCGAGTGTGGCCTGGAAGCCTGTCCAACCCGGCCAGGTGCATGATCACACCGTGCAGATACTGATCGACGCGGACAACCTCGACGTGCCGCGGCTGCGTCTGCTCGTCGCAGCCTTGCCGGCGGCACCATCCGGCGATGTCGTGATAGCCGGGGCGCCAACAGCACTGGAAGCGGTCGACTGGCCCCTGCAGGCTCAGGTTCTGCCCGCAATCGGCTGGCAGGGCGCCGACATACTGCTGGCCCGCGCCTACCGTCCGGATGACCGAGCGCTGCTGCTGGCCACCGGTGACGGGGATTTCGCTCAACTGGCACGACGCCACCCCGGCATAGTGCTGGTCGTCGGCGGCACGTCGAGCCGGTCCCGGACGTTCGCCGGTCCGCGAATCAGCACCACCGACCCCGCGGCCGACGGTGGCGCACAGCTGCGCTCGTGGCTGGACCGGCACACAATGCTGTGATTGCTGCTAATACCCGCGATGCACACCGGAGGAAATCGTGTCGACGCTGTTCAGTCGCATCATTCAGGGCGAGATCCTAGGCCGCTTCGTCTGGCGTGATGACCGCTGCGTAGCGTTGCTCACCATCGCTCCGTTGCGGCCTGGGCACACCCTGGTCGTCCCGCGCAGTGAGGTCGACGAGTGGACCGATGCCGACGACGACCTGCTGACCCATCTGGTGGTAGTGGCGAGGCATATCGGCACCGCGCAGAAGGTCGCGTTCGACGCACCCCGTGCTGGACTCATCATTGCCGGGTTCGAAATACCGCACCTTCATGTGCACGTGTTCCCCGCCTGGAGCATCGACGACTTCGATTTCGGAAACGCCAACCCCGATCCAGATCCCGCCGAACTCGACGCCGCCGCCGACACCCTGCGCCAAGCCCTCCGCCAGGCCGGACACATATCGCCATTCGGAACCGAATAGCGGTCAGCTGGGTCGTGGGATCGCGAGTCGGCTCCGAATGGCGATGGCAGCGCGTAGACGGACGGGGTCACGCGGAGGGAGTCAGGGGCCGGAAGCTGCGTAGGCGCAGGCTGTTCGAAACGACGAAGACTGAGGAAAACGCCATCGCCGCTCCGGCGATCATGGGATTGAGCAGGCCCGCCGCGGCCAGCGGGAGTGCCGCCACGTTGTAGCCGAAAGCCCAGCACAGGTTGCCCTTGATGGTGCGCAGGGTACGCCGCGACAGCCGGATCGCGTCGGCGACCACCCGCAAGTCACCGCGGACCAGGGTGAGGTCGCTGGCCTCGATAGCGGCGTCGGTGCCGGTGCCCATGGCTAGCCCTAGATCGGCCTGGGCCAGCGCGGCGGCGTCGTTGATGCCATCGCCGACCATCGCCACCACCCGGCCTGCCTGCTGTAGCCGACGTACCTGCTCGACCTTGCCTTCGGGCAGCACCTCGGCGATCACCGTGTCGATACCTACGTCGGCGGCGACTGAGCGGGCGACGGTCTCGTTGTCGCCGGTGAGCAGTACCGGGTTCAACCCCAGGCTGCGCAGCAGGCGCACC
>JAICSB010000098.1 GCA_025937115.1 Pseudonocardiaceae bacterium
ACACCACGATCGACGCCATGAACACGCCCTTGCGACCGTAGAGGTCACCGAGCTTCGCCCACACCGGGGTGGACACCGCAGTCGCCAATGCATAGGCGGTGACCGCCCAGGACAGGTGCGCCAGACCGCCCAGCTCGCCCACGATGGTCGGCATCGCGGTGCCCACTACGAGGTTGTCCAGCATCGCGAGCAGCATGGCGATTATCAGACCGCTCATCACCGTGTAGATCTCCCGCTTGGACCGGGGCAGATCCACGGCACGAGCCGGCCGCGCAGTGGTCGTCGTCATCTCATCCTCCGTCACTCGATACGCTTACTTGACGGCCGGCTAGCGGCTCCCAGGCGTACGCTATCACTTACTAGCCGGTCGTCAAGTAAGTTTGCTGGCAGACTCGGGGAGGCTGGACACGATGGACGAACGACGTACCGATACTCGGGAGGCGATCCGGTCGGTGGCTCTGGAGTTGTTCGCCGAGCAGGGCTACGACAAGACCTCGCTGCGGGAGATCTCCGAGCGGCTGGGGGTGACCAAGGCCGCGGTCTACTACCACTTCAAGACCAAAGAGGAGATCCTGCTCAGCCTGATCGAGGACTTCCTCGCGCAGGTCGACGACGTGGTGGACTGGGCGCAATCCCAACCTGCCACCGCGGCGACCCGCCATGAGGTGTTGCGCCGCTACAGCGACCTGCTGGGCGGGCGGACGACGCAGCTCGCCCGCTTCATGCAAGAAGGCCAGGCAGCCATCCGCGACCTGGCCGCGGGGACGGAGATGCGCAAGCGGATAGACCGGCTGATCGGCATTCTCGCCACCTCCGGTCAGCCGCTGCCCACCCAGCTCCGCGCCAGAGTCGCCCTGATGGCGCTCCACGTAGGTGCCTTCGCCGGCCGTGACATCGACGCTACCGACGAGCAACGCCGCCACGCTGCTTTACAACTCGCGCAAGAAATCGTGGGCCCGGCGTCGTGAACTCGACCACACCGACCTTTTCGTCGCTGAAAACGTCGCTCCTGTCGAGTTCACGACGATGCCCGACGGGTGGGGTTTCGTTGTGGACGTAGCGGGGGCCGCGGAACAGGGATGCTATCGCGCCGATTAGCGAGACCGCGATCGCTGTGCAGAACACGATGACCAGTCCGTGGTGGAATGAATCGGCGACCAGTTGCGGGAAGAACTGCTTGCCGACCACCGTCGCGGCGTTGCCCGGGGGGAGTTGGGCGAGCACCTGCGGGCCGAGGATCTTCTGCATCGGGTTGTAGCCGAGGAACGCGGCGAACAACGTGCCGACCGGTGGCAGGTTCGCGACGTTGGTGGCCACGTTGGCTGGGACGTTCTGCTGTGTCAGACCGGAGAACAGGGCTGCGGGCATGGTGGTGGCGAGGCCGGCGATCAGCGTGGAGAAGAAGACTCCGATCGACAGCGCCATTCCGGAGTTCTGCAGCGTGCTCAGCATGCCGCTACCCGCCCCGCGCTGGTCCGCCGGCAGGCTGTTCATCACCCCGGTCATGTTCGGCGACGCAAACAGCCCGGCGCCGATGCCGCTGACGAACAGGATGACGGCGAACTGCCAGTAGGCGAAGTCGGTCGGCAACGCCAGCAGCGCACCGAAGGTGACGGCGACGACGAGCAGGCCCCCGGTCGCGAAGATGCGCGCCCCGAACCGGTCAGACAACCAGCCCGCCACCGGCGCGGCGCCGAGGAACCCGACAGTCAGCGGGACCATGTAGATCGCCGACCACAGCGGCGTCTCGGAGTAGTCGTAGCCGTGCAGGGGTAGCCAGATGCCCTGCAACCAGATGATGAGCATGAACTGCAGGCCACCGCGGCTCAGCGAGCTCATCAGGGTCGCCACATTGCCGAACGCGAACGCCGGGATGCGGAACAGTCGGAGGTTGAACATCGGCTGGGCAACCCGAGTCTCGATGACGCAGAACCCGCCGAGCACCAGCAGCCCGATGATGAGACAGCCGAGCACGAACGGGTTCGTCCATCCCTCGGCGTGCCCGCCGTAGGGCTGGATGACGTAGACGATCCCAACCAGCAGCAGGATCAGTCCGATGGCGAAGGTGATGTTGCCCGGCCAGTCGATCTTGTGGGCTCGACGGGCGTTCGTGTCGTGCAGGCTGAGGTAAGCCCAGATCGTCCCGATGACGCCGAAGGGCACGCTGACCCAGAACACCAGCCGCCAGTCGACCTCGGAGAGCACGCCGCCGACGAGAAGGCCGATGAACGAACCACCGATCGCCGCCACAGCGTTGATACCGACCGCGAGGCCCCGCCGGTCGGCGGAGAACGCGTCGGTGAGGATCGCCGTGGCGTTGGCCATCAGCATCGCGCCACCGATACCCTGCAGGACCCGGACGATGATCAGCCACATCGCGCCACCGCCGCCGTCCAGCGGGTCCACCGCCAGCAGGATCGACGCCACGGTGAACACGGCGAACCCGGCGTTGTAGATCTTCGCGCGGCCATACATGTCGCCGAGCCGGCCCAGGGTGACCACCAGCACCGCGGTGACCAGCATGTAACCCATGATCATCCACAACAGGTAGCTGATGTTGCCGGGCTGCAGCGGGTCGATGTGGATCCCGCGGAAGATCGCCGGCAGCGAGATGAGCACGATCGAGGAGTTCATCGTCGCCATCAGTACGCCGAGGGTGGTGTTCGACAGCGCGATCCACTTGTAGCGCGGCGAGTCCGGGCCGGCCCATCGGCGGCGCAGGCCGGTTGCCTCAGGTCCGGCTGTGCTCGTCTCGATCGTCGGCATCGGTTGCGCTCCTCTCGGAAGCGGTGGCGGGGCGGGAGTGCTGGAGCGCTGAAAGTGGCGTCTACATCAAGATAAAGCAGAGAAGTTGTATAGCGCAACTAAGCTTTGTGGTCTGGGCAGGTTGCTATGTCACCGACGTCGGCGGGCCAGCTGGCCGAGCAGGGCGGAGGCGATACTGATCATCACCATTGAGGCTGCGATCAGCACCGACTACCTCGTGCCCGGGACCGCCGCGCGCGGGGTACGTCGAACAGGCAGGCGAACAACGCCTCGTTCTCCCGTCCGGACAGCTGCTGCGGCACATAGCCGATCATCAGCCCCGTCCACCGCGACCGTGTCACCGAAACGGTGCCGGATCGCGGTACCGCGCACGGCAAATGGGGCAGTCATCGCAGGTCCCCTCGGATCCGGGTTGCAGTACCGTCGGAGCCAAGCTTATGTTAGTTGCGTGAAGCAACCAACCACGTTCATGCCGTGGACGGGCATCTACTGCGCAACCAGGCTGACGTTTCGATGACGATTGACGCGGAGCGCGAGGTCAGCACTCCTTCCGCGGCGCGGCCGGCTGGGGCGGTGGCTGCCCGGCAGGGTGCCGGGGCCGGCTGGGGATTGCCGCTGCTGGTGCTGATCGTCGGGTCGTTCATGTCGATCCTGGACACCAGCATCGTCAACGTGGCCATCCTCACCATTCAGAACGAGTTCGGGGCGACCACCGACGACGTGCAGTGGGTGGTCACGGGCTACACGTTGGCGCTGGGCGTGGTGGTGCCGACCAGCGCGTGGTTGGGGGATCGCTTCGGGTTGAGCCGGATGTACCAGGTGGCGATGCTGGCGTTCGCCGCTGGGTCGGCGCTGTGCGGGCTGGCCTGGGATTTGAACAGTCTGGTGATCTTCCGGATCGTGCAGGCGATCCCGGGCGGGCTCCTCCCGGTGCTGGCACTGTCGATCTTGTACCGGATCGTGCCGCGGGAGAAGATCGGCGCCGCGATGGGTCTGTACGGCCTGGGGGTCGTGGTCGCCCCGGCGATCGGGCCAACCATCGGGGGGTATCTGGTCGAGTACATCAACTGGCGGCTGATCTTCTACATCAACGTGCCGATCGGGATCCTGGGCGCGGTGGCCGCGGCGCTGGTGTTGCCACGATTCTCCAGGGTGGCGGGGCGCCGTTTCGACGTGCTGGGTTTTGTCACCGTGGCGGGAGGCTTGTTTTCGCTGCTGCTGGCGCTGTCGGAAGGTGCGTCCTGGGGGTGGTATTCCTACCGGGTCTTGGTTCTGCTCACTGCCAGCGTGCTGAGCTTGGCGTTGTTCGTGGTGATCGAGCTGGAGGTCGCCGAGCCGCTGCTGAATATCCGGGTGTTCCGGTACTGGCCATTCACCAACTCACTGCTGTTGATCGCGGTGTTGATGATCGGCCTGTTCGGAGTGCTGTTCTACATCCCGTTGTTCCTGCAGGAGGTTCAGGGGCTGGGCGCCTTCGACGCCGGACTCACGCTGTTGCCCCAGGCGGTGGTGATGGGGGTGCTGATGCCGATCGCCGGGCGGCTCTATGACCGCATCGGGCCCCGCTGGCCCGCCTTCATCGGCCTGACGATCGTGGCCGCCGCCACCTACCTGATGCACAACTTGGCTGTCGACACCTCCCGTGAGCAACTGGTGTTGTGGCTGATGCTGCGGGCCGTCGGCTTGGGTCTGGCCATGATGCCGATCATGGCTGGGGGCATCGCGGTCATCCCCGCATCCCAGGTCAGCGCCGCGAGCGCATTTAACAACGTCGCGCAACGAACCGCAGGCGCGCTGGGTATCGCGGTGCTCACCGCCATCCTGACCACCCAACAGGCTCAGCAGTTGGCCGGGCGGGCGGCCCTGTTGCCCGCCGACACGGTTACCCCGCACCTGGGCAGCTCGGCTGTCCCTGATTGGGTCGGTGCTTACGCCCTCTACCAGCAGACCCAGCTGCAGGTATTCGTCGCAGGGCTGGATGACCTGTTCCTGATCGCCGCCGGACTCAGCGCCGTGGGCGCTCTGGGGGCGCTACTGCTGCGGTCCGGGCCCGCTCCTGTGACCCCAGCCACCCCCGTCCCGCGCCGACAGGCCGCCACGGCACCCGCCAATGGCGCTCCAGGCGCGAACGGGGCAGTTGCCCACGTCGCGGTTGCGAACGGCGCGGTTGCGAACGGGAGCGACCGGACCCGACCTCATACGGCGAACGGCGCGGACAACCACAGTCGAACCCGGCGGGGCGACGAGCCGCTCGACGTCGCAAGCGGTGCTCGTCCCCGGGACACCTGACCGTAGCGAGCTGAGCCCGAGTACATCCCCGCAATCCCCGGCGGTGAGGCTTCGCTCCCTGATAGTCCTGCCTGCGTCGAGTTCGACATGAAGCTGTGAGTCCTTAGCGACGTGCCGTAGATGGCAACTTTGGCCGAAAAGCGGGCGTGGGTGTCACGACAGTATGAGACCTAAACCGGTTCGCATTCGTCACAGAACGTGACGTGAATCGTCACGCGTTAGCGGTAAAGGCGTCCACCGTTTGCCCGCTCCAGAGCCGCACATCGCACTGTGAAAAGCGAAAGTTCGGAGTAAGATGTGATGAATGTTACAGTCCCCACCTGGGGGTCGACTGGACCTCGTGCACCGTATCGGCGCGGCGGTGCTGGGAGCCGGCTTGTGCCTATTCGGCATCCTGGGTTTCATCGACCGGCTGAAGTTCCTCGCCCTTCCCGGCAAAGTCGTGCTCGGGCTGGCCTCGAACGGCTTGCTGTCGACGATCTCGGTCGTCGTCGGCGTGGTTCTCATCGGTGCCGCGTTGCGCGGTGGTCGGGTCTCCTCGACGATCACGGTGGTCGTGGGGCTGCTGTTCCTGCTCTCCGGCATCGTGAACCTGGCCGTGCTGGACACCAAGTTCAACCTGCTGGCCTTCCGGCTGTCGAACGTGGTTTTCAGCATCATCGCCGGGATGCTCCTGTTGTTCCTTGGCGCCTACGGTCGGTTCAGCGGCGGCTTGTCGGCGGATAATCCCTACTACCAGCGTCGGCATCACGAGGATGCGGATTCTTGGAAAGATCACGACCACGACGATGAGGATGACCGGTTGCTGGCCGCGGAGTTGGCGGTTGCGGCAGGTCACGCCACGCCGCAGCAGGAGCTGCTGGTGCATGAAGACGCGCAGCGCCGCGTCAACGAGGCGCACCGCCGCGCCTGGGAGCTCTATGAGAGTCGCCTGATCAGCGACAATGGCGTGAAGCGAATACCCTGACCGCGACGTCAGGCCGCAACGCGGCTCGTCCGAGAGTGCGGCCTGAGTTTGCGCGACGCGGCCGCGGTCCTTGGGGTGACGTTCTCCCGGGTCCCGCAGCTCCTGAAGAACTGAGATACGTCTACCTGGTTTGTGGTCGCTGGTGTGTGGTCGGCGGCTGTTGCTGTATCGCCTGCCCGCGTTCTCAAGATCGCCATAAGTGAGCGGTAACCATGTAGGATCGCGCGGCCATCACTCAGTCTCGGCGATCATGCCAGGTCGTTGGTCGGCAGGGTCTAGCCGTGTCCCGCCGGCGATCACAGCAGCAGCGAAAAACCCAGAGCCGTAGCAGCGGGACTCTTTCGCCGGGGGTAACGAGGCAGAACCGAAACCCGATGTATGACTGACGACCTGCAGCTGTGTACCGCGCTCAAGAGCGCCGGCGCCGCCGGCAGGTACCCGGGAGGAACTCATGAGCTTCGGCGGAAGCATCTTTCTTATTGCTGTTGGGCTCGTCCTGGCGTTAGCCGTCAATGTCAGCGTGTCCGGCATCGACCTGCAGATGGTGGGCTGGATCCTCGCCCTAGTGGGTGCGCTGGGATTGTTACTGAGCCTGGTTGTCTACCGGCGACGCCGCTCGGTAGTCGTAGAGCCGTCACCGGTGGCCCCGGACGACTACCCGCCGCGGTACTGATCGTCGTGGTAACAGAGTTTTGTGCCGGTTCTTCAGCCAGCCACTAGGTCAAGAACGAAGTTGGCGTCGGTTTGATTCGTGGCTTGGACGTGCTCCCTTTGTTGTTCCTGACGCCCTTTCGGCGCGGCGCGGACCGTATATCAGCCATCCGACCTATGTCCGGCGGCAGCGCAAGTCGGGTACGGCAGTTCGTTACTGAGCGGCATCTGCGGGACACCTCGCTCGAAGGCCGACGCAGACCGTCCGGACCCCCGGCGCTCGCGGTCAGGTCTGCCGACTGTGTGCCGAGGATCGCCCCCAGGCCGGCCAGCGCGGTAGGCATGGCGATGTTCGGCTCGCGTTCGGTTACGCCGGGTCAACCACGACTATCCTGGTCTTTGGCTACCTCCATACCGCGATCAGCAACGTTTTCTCCACCGCGGTTCACGTCTACCAGGCGGAGATTTTTCCCACCCAGGTGCGCTCGACCGCGGCGAGCTGGACCTACTCACTAAGCCGCCTATCCACCGCGGCGATGCCGTTTCTACTCATCCCCCTACTGCACAGCTCCCCCTACTGCACAGCGCCGGGCCAGCGGCCCTGTTCACCGTGGTCGGCACCGCCATGGTCGTGGTCGCCCTAGACGTCGGGTTGCTCGGCCCGCGCAGCACCGGTCGGGCGCTCGAGCAGGTCAACCCGGTGACCACCAAGAGCAACTGATCCCTAGCCGGGTAACGGCGAACGGTCGCATCCGATACATGGATGGGGGCGCTTGCTGCTCGGCGAGCACGGTTCACCGACAACTCAACTTGGGGGGACATTATGCGGGGAGTCATCATTCGTTCTCTGGCGACCACGGCCGTGGTCAGCGGGGTTATTCTCGCTGGGGCCGGTGTGGCCTCTGCTGACACGGGAAATCCGACCGGCGGTACCGGCTCAGACCAACCAACCTGCCAACCCGGTAATATTAACCTTACGCCGGAGTGTTTCCTCGCTCCGCGCGGCGGCCAACTTTTCCCGTAGCGACGCGACGCTGACAAACGGCCCCGCCCGCACGTAGCCGGCGGGGCCGTTTCTGCGCCCCGAAGCACCGTTGGGTGCACTTCGGGTCGTACGCTGCGGGGCCGGACTAGCTCTGGGAGGGCGTGCTGTGGCAAACGACGACGAACGCATCGCGCTGTTCCTCGACTACGAGAACCTCGCGATCGGTGCGCGCGACGGGTTGGGCGTGTCGCCTTTCGACTTCGGTCCAGTGGCCGACGCGCTCGCCGAGCGAGGGCGCGTGGTGGTGCGCCGGGCCTACGCCGACTGGTCGTACTTCGACGCCGACCGCCGGCTACTCGCCCGGGCGCAGGTCGAGCTGATCGAGATCCCCCAGCGCATCGGGGGCTCGCGGAAAAATGCAGCGGACATCAAGATGGCAGTCGACGCCATTGAGCTGGCCTACGAGCGCGGCTTCATCACGACGTTCGCCATCGGTACGGGTGACTCCGACTTCACGCCGCTCGTGCACAAGCTGCGCGAGCTCGACAAGCGGGTCATCGGCATCGGCGTGCAGTCCTCGACGTCCGCCCTGCTACCGCCCGCCTGCGACGAGTTCTTGTTTTACGATCGCCTGCCCGGCGTCGAGCCGTCGCAAGAGCCGAGGCGAGGCAAAGGGCGCGGACGTCAGCCAGGCGCAACGCCACCGACGGTGTCGCCGCCGGTGACGATCCTGACGCCCTCGGGCGCCACCGCGAGGGTCGACGATGGCGGAGCCGACCAGGTAGTCGCCGACGTCCCGGCCGACGAGGCGGTGGCGGCGGCCGAGGAGCGCGACGTCGGGCTGCTCGTCGCGCGCACGTTGTCTGGTCTGCAGCGCCATGCCAGCGGACCTGTGCTCGCATCGACGCTGAAGCGGGCGATCCTGCGCAAGGATCCCACTTTCGACGAGGCCGAGCAGGGATTCCGCGGGTTCGGCGAGCTACTGCGCCACCTTGAGGGCCAGCGGGTCGTGGAGCTGCGCCCGGGATCAGCGCAGGGCGACCCCGAGGTGACGTTTCCGGAGGACGACTCGGCTGACGATGATGCGTTCCGGCTGCTCGTGGATGTCGTTCGGGAGCTGTCGGTGTCGGACGTGCCGCCGCAGCTCAGCGGGCTGAAAAACCAACTGCGCAAGCGGCTACCCGACTTCAGCGAGAAGCGCTACGGCTTCAACAGCTTCCTGTCCTTCGCCAAGGCGGCCCGCGCGCGGAACCTGATCGCCATGGAGTGGGATGACGACGCCGGCGACTACCTGCTGCGCGTACCCGGCTAAGCCCTCATCGCCGCGGGACCGATGATGAGCGTGTGATCCCGGGGTGATCAGCGCGGCTTTCCAGCGTGCGGTGGTGCCGGACGTGATCTCGTCTTGGCGCAGCTCGGCGTCGTTGACCCGGCAGAACCACCAGGTGTCGTTCTGCCCGGTCACGATGTAGCCGAATGCGGCCGAGCCACGGGTGCAGCGATGGGACTCACCGTATCGGAAGCGTCAGCGCACTCCCAGGGAGATCAGCGGATGCTGGCTCGGGTCGAGCCAGCGCAGGATTGCGATTACTGCAGCCCGGTCAGTCGCGACACATCCCGCGGTAGGGCGGCCGTTGGTGACGTAGAGGAAGAATGCTGAGCCGGCGCCTGGGCGGACTGGCCGGCGGTTGTAGTCGATTACCATCGCGTAGTCGTAGACGGCACCGGCCTGGCCGAGGTCTTCACCGGCCGCTTCGTTGAAGGGGCACTTACCCGGGGCGCAGGTCTGGTGGGTGTTGTATGCGGGCGACTTGACGTCGGATACCCACCAGTCGTTGGTGGTGGCGTGGAACCACGGTTGTCGGGTGCCGGGGTTGGCAGCTCGACCGAAAGTCTGGGTAAGGCTGAACAGGCCGGCCGGGGTGCGCGAGCTCGATTCGCTGGCGTCGCCTTGGG
>JAICSB010000058.1 GCA_025937115.1 Pseudonocardiaceae bacterium
GGACACCGGTACTGGGTCTCCCATCGGCGACTCCTGCCCGGCGGCGCCGGTGGCCTCAACTTAGGGCATCTCGTCGGGCCCGCCCTGCAGCCGATCCGGGGTGGACTGTCTGGCGGCACGGGTGGCCTCGGTCTAGGACAACTCACTGGGCCCCCCTCCTCGGCGGACTGGGCTGAGCACCGCCTGAAGACCATGGTGAGCGGGTACCAGCGCCCACGCACAGGTTCCCGCTCACCTGGTGAGGCAGTTGAACGCCCGCCGACCCGCAGGTTTAGGGCACAGAAGTGTCGGTCCCTCGTGGCACTGTTTGGCAGACCGACCTCCGGGAGGGGACCATGACCAGTATGAGCGTCAGTGCCAGCACACCCTTCACGGTCCATGACCTTGAAGGGATGCCCGATGACGGCCGCCGTTACGAGCTCATCGACGGGGAGCTCCTGGTGAGCCCAGCACCCGGCCTGCGCCACCAGACCGTCGGCTTGCGGCTGTACCGCCTGCTCGACGATGCGTGCCCTGATGAGCTGTATGTTCTCGCGGCACCGTTCGCGGTGCAGACCGACGTCTCCAACGAGGTGCAGCCCGACGTCCTGGTCGCCCGGTTCGACGAGCTCACTGACAAGAATCTTCCCGCAGCGCCCGTGCTGGCCGTCGAGGTGCTGTCGCCGAGCGGCCGGCTGATCGACCTTAACCTCAAGCGGGCCGCCTACCAGCGGATGGGAACCCCCAGCTATTGGGTGCTCGATCCCGACGTGCCCGACCTGCTGGTACTCGAACTCGACGACGACGGCGAATACCAAGAAATGGCCAGAGTGACCGGCGACGACGTCTTCGAGGCCCACCGGCCCTTCAACGTCCGAATCGTGCCGAACGAGCTACTTGGACGTCTCCGGGCAACCCGCCCATAGCGCCCCTGGTGGCTTGACTTAGTGGGCGTGTGCCGTAGCGTTTCTGCTGCGTGATGGCGTGAGGAAGCTGGTGTGAGTCCAGCACGGTCGCGCCACTGTGAGCCAGCCACCGAGGTGGTTGGTGAGTCAGACACTTCGTCATCACGACGCCCCACTAAACGCAAGGGACGCAGGATCCCTGAGGAGGCTCATCGTGACCAGCATTCCGGCACCCACCGCCAGGCCCACCTCGGTTGTGCTACCGGTGTCCAAGGCGGTGCTATGGCTGGCGAGCACTGCGATCATCGGGTTGGCCCTGTACTACTTCATCGGTGTCGACCAGGGCGCGGTCTCGGTGTTCGGCAACGACATGCACCTCCATGAGTTCGTCCACGACGCCCGCCATTTGCTCGGTTTCCCCTGCCACTGACCCCGGCTAGCGGGGCAACCGAGCATGGAAAGCAAACTGCTGCTGCGGGGCGTACTCGTCGGCGCGCTGGCGGGCCTGCTGGCTTTCGTGTTCGCGCGGATCTTCGCCGAGCCCCAGATCCAGGCGGCCATCCACTACGAGACCGGTCGGGACGCCGCCCAAGCGGTGCTGGACAGGTCCGCCGGCCTGCCTGCCGGACCTGCTGGGCCTGACATCTTCAGCCGCGCCATCCAGGCAAATCTCGGTGCCGGCATCGGCATGATCTTCTTCGGCGTCGCGGTGGGCGCGCTGTTCGCTGTCGCCTACGCAGTGTGCCTGGGCCGCGTCGGCAACCTCCAGCCCCGCGCCCTGGCACTGCTGGTCGCGGCGGGTGGTTTCCTCGCTGTGTATCTGGTGCCGTTTGTGAAATATCCGGCGAATCCACCGGCGTTCGGGGACCCCGACACGATCAAGGATCGGGCCGGGCTGTATCTGCTGATGGTGTTCTGTTCGGTGCTGTTCCTCGTCGCGGCGGTGTGCCTGGGTCAGCGGTTGCGCAAGCGATTCGGGAATTGGAATGCCAGTGTCCTCGCGGCTGCGACGTTCGTCATCGCGATCGGAATCGTAATGGCGATCCTGCCACGGCTGGGCCACAGCACCAAAACACCACTGCCGCTGACCAACGCGGGCGGCATGATCGTCTACCCAGGCTTTCCCGCCGACGTGCTGTTCGACTTCCGGCTGTACTCTGTGGCCGCGCAGCTGATCCTCTGGGCAACGATCGGGCTGGTCTTCGCTCCGCTGGCCGAGCGGCTGCTCGATTCGCACCGTGGTGCGGTGCCGGTCGAGCGAATCCCGGCCGGCGGGTGAGCGCAGCCCGGTCGGGGAGGTCGCGGTGCTGACCGATGCCGTAGTGGGTGACCTCGCCGCCTTCGGACCGTTTTTCGCCGTGCAGACACACCACCCTGGCTCCATCCCGCCTGAGCCGTGGCACGCGATGAACGAGCTGGTCGACAACCCGGACGTGCTGAGGGATCGGGTCGCCGCGGTCCGCTCTCGGCTTGCCACCGCCGGTGGCCAGACACCCGATAGTGTCGAACGGCGAGTGGCCGCCTCCGTCACGTACCTCGGTCTAGTCGCTCGGCTGGTCTCGCCGGCACTGGCCGTCGCGGTGACCTCCGGTGAGCTGCTGGAGGTTGACTTGGACAGCACGCGGTGGCAGCGCGTGCTGGGCGGCGCATTTCCGCTGTCGGTGCAGCGAGGCGCTGACGCCGATGCCAGCGGCCACGACGCAAGCCCCGAGCTCCTGGCCGGGCTGCTGGCCAGACGCGTTCTGGACGGCCCGGTGCGGGACCTCCTCGAGGTCACCAGGGCGTTGTCGGTATCCCCGCAGGTCCTGTGGGGCAACGTCGCCTCTGCCCTCAATGGCGCGGCATCGATGATCGCGGCCAGCCAGCCGGCCTGGACGAACCGGGTGCGGGTGATCACGTCGCTGCTGCTGGACCAGCCGCCGCTGCTGGACACCGCCACCGCGTCGGCCGACGGGCGCTTTCGTCGCCGCAATTGCTGCCTGATCTATCGGGCCGCGCCGAACGCGGCCGGCGTCGTATGCGGCGACTGTGTGCTGTCCAGCGATCCGCCCCCGTGAGGGTTACCGGGCCGCTGGTTCACCGTGTCGGCTGAGAAACGCCCACATCACGGTGGCAGCGGCCGGTGACCCGCCGCTGATCCCCGCAGCTGGCCACGCATGACCATGCCCTGGATAGACGACCGACTCGACCTCTGTTGCGCCGGCGCAGCCCCTCCATTGCTGCATCACCGCCGAGCCGTCCCGTCCGGTCCGCGGGCTGGCGAGGCAGCCATCCTGGGCACGCAGCCAGGCCAGGGCCTGCGGCACCGACGGCAGCGGCGGATTCCCGCCCGGCTTTCCACCAAAGGGCAACACCCGATCAGCCGAACCGGCGGCGAGCAGGAACGGCACCGCGGCCGTGCCTGGATTGCACGGTGACAACGGCACCGCACCGTAGGTGGCCACCGCCGCGAAGAGTGTGGGGTGCGCGCACACCTCGCTATAGGCGAGCTTGCCGCCGTTGCTGTACCCGACCAGGTACACCCGGCGGGCGTCTACCGGCCACCGCCGCGCCGCGTCGGCCACGATCGCGGCCACGAAGCGCACGTCCGGGACACCGCGAGAGCCGGCGACCCCGCAGCAGCCGTGACCGGCGTTCCACGAGTGCTGCTCCCCATCGGGAGCCACCAGAATCGCCCGCCGCTGCTCGACCAGACCGACGAACCCGGTCTGGCTCGCCACCACGGAACCGGACTCGCCGCGACCGTGCAGCACGACAAGCAACGGTAGCCGGCTGGTCACGTGCAGTGGCGCGATCGAGCGGTACGTTCGCCGGACTCCGTCGACGCTCACCGCCTGCGATTGGCTGACCAGCTCGAAACGGTCAGCCGCCGTTGGGTTGGACGGCAACGACGATGCCTGCGGACGTTGCGGCAACGTCGGATGCGCGACGGCTGTGACCAGGACCGCCAGTATCGCCACGATCGCCACTGCCAGCGGCGTCCTGACTACGTGCCGACGACCGGACACCGAGGCTGTGGAACCAGCCCTGCTGCCGTTGTGCCGCATAACTCAGAGTATGCACAGGTCGCGTCCAGCTAGTCTTCAGGTGGGCCGGTCAGGATGCGGCTGTGACCACCGTTCGCGAGCTTGTCACCGAGCGCGCCAAGACATCCCCACACCAGTGTTTTCTGGCCGATGCGCGCAGCGAACGGTCGTTCGACTTCGCCATGCTTCGCGCGGCTGCGGATGCCTGGCATCGTGAACTCGACGCCGCCGGGGTACCGCCAGGTGCCCGGGTCCTCATCGACGTCGATGATCCGCTGGCATTCTGCGCGGTACACCTCGGGGTGATCGCCGCCGGGCGATGCTCGGTACCCGTAGACCCAGCGGCTCCTGCCGCGCAGGCGCACCGTACCCGGCGCGCCCTACGACCGTGGCTCGTCGTCAGCGACCGGGCGGCCATCCGGGACATGCGGGTGAACCCGGCGACCGGACTGCCCGCCGATCCAGCAGCTCCTATCCGGGCCGGCGGCGCGCGGGCAGCGCAACCGCGGAGCGGCGCGGTGGCGCTGCTCACCTCCGGCTCGACCGGCACGCCGAAGACCGTCGTGCTCACCGAACGCCAGTTGCTGCATGTGGCGCGGTGCGTCGTCGACCACCACGAGCTGTCCGCGACGGACCGTGGCTTCAACCCGCTGCCGTTGTTCCACATCAACGCCCAGGTCGTCGCGCTGCTCGGCACGCTCGTCGCGGGTGGCACGCTGGTGTTGGACCACCGGTTCCATCGCACGGGGTTCTGGCAACTCCTGGTGCAACACCGGATCACCTGGGTCAACGCGGTACCGGCCATCCTGTCGATCCTGGCGCTCGACAACGTGCCCGAAGTACCTCTCAGCTTGCGGTTCATCCGGTCGGCGTCGGCGCCGCTGCCGGCGGCGGCCCGCGACCGGGTGGCCGCGCGCAGCGGGGTTGCCGTGGTGGAGAGCTATGGCATGACCGAGGCGGCCAGCCAGATCACCGCCACCCCGCTGTGCGGTGGCCACCCGCCGGGTTCAGTCGGGCGGCCCGCCGGGGTGGAGCTGGAGATCGTCGGACCGGACGGGCAGCGGTGTGCGGTGGGTGTGGAGGGCCGGGTCCGCATCCGCGGCGAGGGTGTGATCAGCGCATACGCCGAGGGCGTGGCCGCCGAGCGCTTCGACGCCACAGGTTGGCTGGACACCGGTGATCTCGGGCGACTCGACGCCGACGGGTACCTCTACCTCGCCGGGCGCGGCGATGACGTGGTGAACTGCGGCGGCGAGCTGGTGCACCCGAGTGAGATCGAGGAGGTTCTGCTCGGTGAGCCGGCGGTGGCCGAGGCCGCCGTCGCCCCTTGTCCGCATGAGGTGCTCGGAGCGGTGCCGATGGCCTGGATTCGACCGGTCCTAGCGCTGGACGGCGAGCAAGCGGCCAAGCTCGTGAGTCGGCTGCGGTTGCGGTGCGAGCGGCAACTCAGCCGGGCGAAACGCCCGGTGGAGTTCCGGATCGTCGCTGCCCTGCCGCTGACCGCCACCGGGAAGGTGGCCCGCCGCCGGCTGCGTGAGTCGCTCGTCGACGACGTCAGCCGGTCCGAGGCGGTCTCGCTGTGACGCTCAGAGGCCGTTCGGGTCACGTCTATGCGGTGGACCTGCTCCGGGTGCTGACCTTCGCCGCCGTCATCGCGGTACACACCGTGACGACCGTCAACCCGCCGGACAGCGTCCCGGCGGGCGGCGCCGCGATGCTGCTGCACTTCACCCGTGAGGCGTTCTTCGCCCTCACGGCGTTCGTGCTCGTACACCGCTACCGCGACCAGCTTCTCGCCGCACCGTTCTGGCGGCGGAGATTTTTGCTGGTCGGTGCGCCGTACGTGATGTGGTCCGTGATCTACAGCGGACTGGCGCTGATCACGACGCCGCAGCCGCCCGCCGCGGCACTGACCCAGCTCGGACGCAACCTGCTGACCGGCACGGCGTGGTACCACCTGTACTTCCTGGTCGTGACGATGCAGTTCTATCTGCTGTTCCCCTTGTTCCTGCGGTCGCTGCGGGGATTCGCGCGACGGCGCGGTGGGCTTTGGTGGCTGCTCGCGATCAGCGCGATCCTGCAGGTCGGTATCGATGCCGGCCTGCACCTGGTGCACCCGAGCGGGATTGCCGGGGAGCTGTTGGGCTACGACGGGTCCTTCGTCGGCAGTTACGAGTTCTACCTGGTGCTCGGCGGGGTGGCTGCGCTGCACGCCGATCGGGTGCAGGCGTGGGTCCGCAGGCATCCAGCAGTCGTGTTCGGGGCGCTGGTTGTCACCGGTGCCGCGGCCGAGGGCTGGTACCTGCACTCGGTGCGTGCCGGCAGTTCCCCCGGGACCGCGTCCGACGTGTTCCAGCCGGTGATGGTGCCTTGGTGCCTAGCCGTCATCACCGCGTTGTTCGCCCTCGGCGTCGCCTGGACGGCGCGGCGGGCAGGCGACCCGGGGTCGCGGGCCGTCGAGATCGGCTCCGACCGCTCCTTCGGCGTGTTCCTCGTGCATCCGATAGTGCTGTGGGCGATGACACTCGGCCCGTTGGCGTGGCTGTCCACGCAGGTGTCCGCGCTGTCCTGCACCGTCATCGCTGTCGCGGTCACCGTTGTGGTGTCGCTGCTAGTGGTCGAGGTGCTGCGGCACAGCCCGCTGAGCCTGGTGCTCACCGGGAAGCGTCGCTCGCTGCCTGCTTCACCCTTTCCTTCCACCAGACCGAAGCATTCCGCTAGATCCGATTCTTCCGCCTCGACCCAGCCGATCGGGCTGGGCGCAGGGCGGATGTAAGGGAGGTCGTCGTGATCGACACGCAACTGCGCTTACCGGAGCTCGAGGTCAAACCACGACGGCGTGGGCTCACGATGGTCATCGATCCGGGACTATTCACCGGCCAATTCGAAGACGCCATAGACAGCGTCGGCGAATTCGTGGATTTCGTGAAATTCGGCTGGGGTACCTGCCTGATCACCAAAGACATCAAACGCAAGATCGACATCTTGCGCAGCGCCGATATCGATTTCTACTTCGGCGGTACCCTGTTCGAGCGCTACGCTCTGGACGGACTCGTGTCGGAGTGGGTGGCGCTGTGCCGTCAGCTGGGTGCTACGCACGTCGAGATATCTAACGGCACGATCCCTATCGACAACACGGAGAAAGCACGCTGGGTGGGCCGATTCGCCGACGAGTTCGTCGTCATCAGCGAGGTCGGTTTCAAGGACATCAGGCGTTCCGATGCGCTGGCACCGGGGCGCTGGCTCGCCTTCATTGAGGAGGACTTCGCCGCCGGCGCTTACCTGGTCACCGCTGAGGCCCGGGAGAGCGGCCGCAGCGGGATCTGCCGGTCCGACGGCCAACCGCGCCACGAGCTGGTCAACGAGATCGTCGGCTCCGGTATCGACCTCGACCGGCTGCTGTTCGAAGCCCCGAGCAAGGAACTGCAGACCTACTTCCTGCGCCGGATAGGTCCCTCGGTCAACTTGGGCAACGTACGCGCCGACGACGTGATCGCACTCGAAACACTGCGGCGGGGTCTGCGTTCAGACACCCTACCGGCGGTCTTGTAATGGTTACCTCTGTATTGGGCGACTCGGCGAACCTGTTCCACCTGGCGATTCCCGCCTTGGACCTCGACGACGCCCACCGCTACTACGTCGACGGCCTCGGCTGCACGCTGGCCCGGCGCTACGCAGACCGCATCACCCTGAACTTTTTCGGCGACCAAGTCGTCTGCCATCTCTCCGACCGCGTCGACACTGCTCCTGAGCTTTATCCCAGACATTTCGGAATGACATTTCGGTATAAGCGGGACTGGGACCGGTTGCTCCGCGTCGCCAAAGCCCGCCACCTGCCGTTCTTCGCCGAACCCTTCCGCCGCTTCGACGGCCGGCCTGAAGGACACGACACGTTCGTGCTGCGGGATCCCTCGAACAACCTGCTGGAGTTCAAGCACTATGATAACCCGGCGATGGTCTACTGACCTCGTGAGCACGCAGCGCGCAGCTCTGCGTGCCACCGCACCGCCTGCGCGTCAGTCAAAGCAGCCACCTGATCGACGACCACCCGCAGCCGCGCGCTGTCGTCCGCCGCGTCATGCCAAGCCGGCAACAGCGCAGGGTCCAGTGGCTCCGGCGCCCGATGTACCAAAGCCGCGCACAGCTCGGCGACCAGCTCCCGTTGCCGGGCCTGCACGGCCAGCCGCCGGGGATCGCGCATCACAAATCGCAGCGCCACCGCCTTGAGCAGCGCCACCTCGGCAGCCACCTGGTCCGGTATCACCAGGTCGGCTTGGTAACGCCCCAACGGGGTGGGGCCGAACCTGGCCAGCGTCGCCGACACCACAGCGGACACGAACCGCCCGACCAGCTCGCTGGTCAGCTCCTTCAACGCGACTTGGGCGGCCAACGAGCCGTCGTATCGCCGCAACGCGCCAAGCACCGGAAGTGCCAGCAGCCCCACCGCCGCGTCCTGCAACCGAGCACCGGGCAGCACGCTGAAATGCTTCGCGGTGAGCTCCGCGAGCAGCGCCCGCTCCACCGGATCAGCCAGGGTGTCCAGCGAGATACGGCCAGCCAGGATGCCGTCCTCGACATCGTGCACCGAGTACGCGACGTCATCGGCCCAATCCATCACCTGAGCTTCCAGGCATCGCCGTCCCTCGGGTGCACCGTCTCGCAGCCAGCCGAACACCGCCGCATCGTCGGCGTAGAAGCCGAACTTGCCCGCCCCGTTGGCCCGCGGCCAGGGATATTTGACGGTGGCGTCCAGCGACGCTCTGGTGAGGTTGAGCCCGTGGCTGCGCCCGGTCTCGGGATCGAGCAGCTTGGGCTCCAGCCGGGTGAGGATTCGCAGCGTCTGCGCGTTGCCCTCAAAACCACCGCACGGCTCGGCGACCTCGTTCAACACCTGCTCGCCGTTATGGCCGAACGGCGGGTGGCCGATGTCGTGGGCCAAGCCCGCGGTCTCCACCACGTCGGGATCGCAACCAAGCTCGGTGGCGATGCCTCGGCCGATCTGGGCAACCTCCAGCGAATGGGTCAGCCGGGTCCTGGGAACGTCACCCTCCCCCGGGCCGACCACCTGGGTCTTGCCTGCAAGCCTGCGCAGCGCCGCGGAGTGCAGTACCCGGGCGCGGTCCCTGGCGAAGGGGTTGCGGCGCTCCGGCCGCGATCCGGGCAAGGTAGCTCGCTTCGCCGTCTCGGGGAGCAGCCGCGCCCAGTCCTGTTCGGTGTAGGGGCAGCCTACCGGGGTCATCCCAGATCGGTGCCGTAGGACTCGGCCGGGGCGTGCGTCAGCCGGTAGTCCAGCAGTGCGGCGCTCTCCCGGACGATGTAGCGGGCCTGGATGGTGCGGGTCGCCACAATCGGACCGCTTCGGGTCGGCGACGTCCAGGCAGTCAACCCGAGGTCATCTGACATCGTGCGAGACCGCAATGAGTGCCAGGGATCGCTGACGATCACCGCGGTGTGCCACCCTGCGGCCGCCGCCCGATCGGCGACCGCGCGCAGGCTCTCCAGGGTGTCGCGACCCTCCCCGATCGGCACCACCGAGCCGGGCGGGATCCCATAGGAGGTCAGGTATGTGCGCCCGGCCTGCGCCTCGGTGTAGTTATCGCCGTCCCGGCGACCACCGACTGTGACGATCACTGGCGCCACCCCGTCGCGCCACAGCCGCGCGGCGTGGTCGAGCCGGGATCCCAGCACCGCCGACGGTGTCCCGTCGTACTGCGCCGCGCCCAGCACGATCACAACGTCAGCCTTCGCCCGGTCATCGACCCGGGCGACCTGCCACACCCGGAACACCGTGCCACCCACGATCAGACCACCGACCAGCACCGCGCCGAGAACCAGCCGGATTAGCGCGGACCGGACCGGCCGCTCACCCACCGATGCGGCCCGCTGCGGTGGCCAGCGGGCCACCGGAACGTCCCCGCCGCACCGCGAGTACCTCCCCGACCACGGACACCGCCGTCTCCGCCGGGCGGGCCGCGCCCACGTCCAGACCCACCGGTCCATGCAGCCGCGCCAGCTCCTCTTCGGTGATCCCGGCGTCCCGTAGCCGCCGGCGCCGAACTTCCTGGGTGTGCCGCGATCCCAGCGCGCCACAGAACCCGCGCCCCGATCGCAGCAGCTCCACCAGCACTGCGTCGAACGCCGGCCCGTGGTCCAGCAGCGCTAGCACGTCGACGGAGGTGAACTCCTTTGCGGCGACGATCGCCGGCTCCAGTTCGGTTTCGACGCGCACCGCCCAACCCAGCAACTCACACTGCGCCGCCAGGGCGGTCCCGATCGCCCCGCGGCCGACGATCAGCATCGTGGTGACCGGCACCCACACATCGAGCAGTACCGGGGTGCCCGCCGCGTCGCCCTGCTCGGTGACCGTGGCACCGATGCGGGCCAGTGCACGCATTCTGGCCAGGGCTATTTCGTCGGTGTCCGGGCCGCCGAGCGTGCCGACGACATCTTTGAGCCCAGCGCCAGCCGCCACCAGCACGGCTGACCCGTCGACGGTGGAGGCCAGTGCGCAGGGTTCACCGTCGGCGAGCGCAGCACCCAGCGCTGCAGCGGCCGGTGCAGGCAGTGGATGACCCAGCAGCTGGGCGCCGCCCGCGCAGGCGAGGCCGGCGTCCAGCGCGTTGACCTCAGTGACATGGCCTTTGGCCGTGCCAGGCGTCGACACCGCGGAACTCAGCAACGGCAGCGCGACGGTGTCCATGGTGCCCTCGAACAGGGCACCCGCCCGGTCACCGTCGGCGGTGCCGGCCAGCAGTTGTCCGGTGGCGACGGTGCCGAATCCTTGCCGTTGCAGCACCCGCACCACCCCGGCGGACCGGCCCTGCTCGGTCCAGCGACGCAGTGCGTCACCAGCTAGCCTGCGCTGACGCGTTTCCTCAGTACTTATGGTGTCCATGCCCACCATGCTCCCAGAAGTCAGCAGCCGATCAGGCGAGCCGCGAGGTAGGACTCCACCTGATCCATCGCAACCCGCTGCTGAGCCATCGTGTCCCGCTCGCGCACCGTCACCGCATGGTCGGTCAGCGAGTCGAAGTCCACCGTCACGCAGAACGGGGTGCCGATCTCGTCTTGGCGGCGGTAGCGGCGGCCGATGGCGCCCGCGTCGTCGAAGTCGACATTCCAGTGCCGTCGCAGCGCGGTAGCTACATCCCGGGCCTTGGGCGACAGGTCGGCGTTGCGCGACAGCGGCAGCACCGCGGCTTTCACCGGTGCGAGGCGCTTGTCCAGCCGCAGCACCACGCGACGGTCCACCCCGCCCTTGGCGTTGGGTGCCTCGTCCTCCGCGTAGGCCTCCAGCAGAAACGCCATCATGGGCCGACCGACGCCCGCGGCCGGCTCGATCACGTAGGGCCGGTACCGGGAGTCGGTGGCCTGGTCGTAGTAGGACAGGTCGACTCCGGAGTGGTTGGAGTGCGTGGTGAGGTCGAAATCGGTGCGGTTGGCGATGCCCTCCAGCTCGCCCCACTGCTGACCGGAGGAGAAGCCGAACCGGTACTCCACGTCGACGGTCCGCTTGGAGTAATGCGAGAGCTTCTCCTTGGGATGCTCGTAGTGCCGCAAATTGTCCCGGTTGATACCCAGATCGGCATACCAGTCGGTGCGGGTATCGATCCAGTA
>JAICSB010000641.1 GCA_025937115.1 Pseudonocardiaceae bacterium
AGAGTGCCATGTTCGCGATCAGGGGTCGTGTCGTGGTGTGACGGTCGCGGTCTCGAACTGTGTTTCGGTGCCGCGCGGGTCACGCCGGATCTAGCGTCCGCCGAATGTCCTCGATCCGACGGTACAGTTTGAGCGGCTGCGTCGGGATTGGCAGGAATCCCCACCTCCGGTAGAAGGCCGCAGCCGAGATCAGCTTTTTGGCTAGCCCACGCGTAGCCCCTGAGCCACTTGTCGAGCTCAGGCTTACCGCAGTCGAACGAAGACAGATCGTGCGCAGCCGTCAGCGGGACGAGCTGGGGAAGGTCAGGATTCACCGAATTGAATCCTGCGTGGGCGTGAGAAGAGCTCAAACAGTGCTGGGACGCTTTCCGCTGGCCGGTCCAGTTCAGCGAGGAACTGTTCGTACGCCCCTGCTAGCAGCGTGATGTCACGACTGCGGTGCACCACTTCCCGGGTGTGGAACACTGCCACACGGACCCTGCTGGTCCGGTGATCACCGCTTGTGTGCCGAGAACGACATTTTCTGTCGCCTACGGCACGCAAACGGTGATCAGTCAACGGGCAGGTGCACCACCAGGTTTCCGGCGTCGTCGACCACGGCGACCTCGCCACTGGCCAACAACGTGGTGGTGTCCGGTTGCTCGATCAGTGCTGGCCCAGGGACCTCGTCCCCGGCTGCCAGACCCGCCCGGGAGACCACCTGCGCTGCGCCCGCGCCGTCGATATCCCGGGACCGATCTGGCGCCGGTTCGCCCTGGTCCCAGTCACTTGGCGGCTGCGACAGGATCGGTTCGCCCCGCGCCACCACCCGTACCGTGACGACCACAACCCGCTCGTCCGGCATCGCGTACCCGTACGCCTCGCGGTGCGCGCAGTGCAGCAATTGCGCCACATCCGCACCGTCGGACACCATGATCCGCAGTTCATGGGACTGGCCGGCGTAGCGCGCATCGGCGATCCGGGTCACGGTGATGTCACCCGCCACGCCCTGGCGTTCCAACTCCTCGCGGGCCTGCGCTTCCAGCCCGACCCAGGCGTCGGTGAGGTCGTTGTCGGCCGCCGCCATCACTGTCCGGGACGCCTCATAACGGGCCGGCGCGAGCAGCAGACCCAGCGCGCTGAGCACGCCCGGTGCGGGCGGCACGACCACGGCGCGGCAGCCGAGCTCGCGGGCCAGCGCGGTCGCGTGCAGCGGACCGGCTCCACCGTAGGCGACCAGCGCCAACCCCGCCGGATCGACGCCGCGCTCGGTGCTGACCTTGCGCAGCGCCCGAGCCATCGTGGCCCGCACCACCGCCAGAATCCCGGCCGCCCCTTGCTCCGGCAGCGTCTCGACGGCGCGCTCGGCAGCGTCGAGGTCCAGGCGCAAGCCCCCGCCGAGTTCGCGGTCCGGGTCGAGGTGGCCGAGGACGCAGTGCGCGTCGGTTACGGTCGGCTCGGTACTACCTAGCCCGTAGCAGGCCGGACCGGGATTGGCGCCCGCCGAGCGCGGACCGACCCGCAGCGCACCGCCGGTATCGACCCAGGCGATCGATCCGCCGCCAGCGCCCACGGTGTGGATGCCGACTGCCGGGGTGCGAAACGGCAACCCGGCGATCTCGGCGGACGTCGACACCTCGGGCTGGCCGTTCCGGATCAGGCACACGTCGGTGGATGTGCCGCCCATGTCGAAGGCGATCGCGTCGCCGAAGCCGGCGCAGCGCGCCACCGCACCCGCTGCGACGACGCCCGCGGCGGGCCCGGACAGCAACGTGTGTACCGGGGCAGCTGCGGCGAAATCGAGACCGGCGGTGCCCCCGCCCGAGGTCATCACGGTGATCGTCGGGCCGGGCAGCCGGGCCGTCAGGTTGGACAGGTATCGGCGCATCACGGGCTCGACCGCGGCGTTGAGCACGCACGTCGAGGCACGCTCGAACTCGCGGAACTCCGGCAGCAGCGCGCTGGATCGGGTGATCGGCACCTTCAGCCGGCTCAGCGCGTCGCATAGCCGCCGCTCATGCTCGTCGCAGGCGTAGGAAAAAAGCAGGCTCACCGCCACCGATTCCGGCTTCAGGCGCTGCACCGCGCGCACCACCCGGCTGATCTCCTCGTCGGTCAGCGCGATGATCGCCTCGCCATCCGGGCTGGTCCGCTCCACGACGGTCACCACCTGGTGGTGCGGCACGAGCGGCTCGGGGCGGGTGACGGACAGGTCGTAGAGCGCGGGCCGGTCCTGCCGGGCGATCTGCAGCACATCGGCGA
>JAICSB010000703.1 GCA_025937115.1 Pseudonocardiaceae bacterium
CGCGTGTGCCGCCGCGTAATGGCAAGCGGATTCATGCTCGGCCTCGCCGCGCTGTTCCCGCGCAGGTTCCTCCTGCTCGCACCGTGACTGCAGGCCGGGGGGCAGCGCGGCGTAGCGCAGGCACCGGGTCCGGAAGCGGCACCCCGAGGGCACGTCAGCCGGGCTGGGCAGGTCCCCGGTCAGCAAGATCCGCTCCCGGGCGCGCTCCTTAGCCGGGTCGGGGATCGGAATCGCCGAGAGCAGCGCCTGGGTGTAGGGATGCTGCGGCGCGGTGTACACCGCGTTGATGGACCCGATTTCGACGATCTTGCCCAGATACATCACCGCGACGCGGTCGGCGATGTGTCGTACCACGGCGAGGTCGTGCGCGACGAACAACAGTGCCAGTCCCAGCCGCGCCTGTAGCTCTGCAAGCAGGTTGAGTACCCCAGCCTGGATCGAGACGTCCAGCGCCGAGACCGGTTCATCGAGCACGAGCACCTTGGGTTCCAGCGCCAGAGCGCGGGCGATGCCGATACGCTGGCGCTGCCCACCGGAGAACTCCGCCGGGTAGCGGCCGGCGTGTTCGGGCCGCAGTCCCACCATTTTCAGCAACTCCGGCACCTGCCGCTGGATTTCCGCAGCTGCGACGCCATGTGCCCTGAGCGGCTCGGCGAGTACGTCGAACACCGGTAGCCGGGGGTCCAGCGAGGCAATCGGATCTTGGAACACCACCTGAAGGTCCCGGCGCAGTTGCATCCGTCGCCGTCGATCCAGCGCTGAGACGTCGTTGCCGAGCACCTCGATCCGGCCCTGCGCCGGTGGCGCGAGCTGGAGTATCTCCATCAGGGTGCTGGTCTTGCCGCACCCGGACTCGCCGACCAACCCGAGGGTCTCCTGCTCACGAAGCTCGAACGAAATATCGTCCACAGCGCGCACGGTGCCCACCTGACGGCGCAAGATCGCGCCCTTGCGCACCGGGTAATGCCGCACCAGATGCTCAACGCGCAACACCACTCGTGAGTGGGAAACAGTGTTATAGCACTCAACGCCACTCACGAGCGGCGCCGGAGGCGCCGCCTCCCCGCTGCGGTGACACGCGCAGTGATGCGTGTCGGAAACCGGCGCGAGATCGGGTTCGGTGGTCAGACAATGGTCGATCATCAGCGGGCAGCGCGGAGCGAACGGGCAGCCAGGGCCAAGGGAAACCAGCGACGGCAGCTGGCCCTCTATCGGGACCAGCGGCTGGCGCGGTCCGGTGTCCAGCCGGGGGATGGAGGCGAGCAGCCCGCGGGTGTAGGGCATCCGGGGGTGGTAGAAGATCTCGTCCACCGGCCCGGTTTCCACGGTGCGCCCGGCGTACATCACCTGCACCCGGTCGGCGAACCCGGCGACCACCCCGAGGTCGTGCGTGATCAGCACGATCCCGGCGCCGGTGATCTCACGGGCGGTGGCCAGCACAGCCAGCACCTGGGCCTGCACCGTGACGTCCAGCGCGGTCGTCGGCTCGTCAGCGATGATCAGATCCGGATCATTCGCGATCGCCATCGCGATCACTACCCGTTGCCGCATCCCCCCGGAGAACTCGTGCGGGAAGGCCTTGGCCCGCCGTGCGGCGCCGGGAATCCCGACCAGGTCGAGCAGCTCCACCGCACGAGCGGCAGCTGCCTGCCGCGACCGCGCGCCGTGCACCAGCAGCGCCTCGGCCACCTGGTCGCCCACGGTGTAGACCGGGGTCAGCGCCGACAAGGGATCCTGGAAGATCATCGAAATGCGCCGGCCCCGTATCTGAGATAGCTCTGCGTCCGAGCATCCCAGCAGCTCATGACCCTGGAAGCGGATCGACCCGGTGACCTTGGCCTGTGCCGGCAGCAGGCCCATTACGGCCATCGAGGACACCGACTTGCCGGAGCCGGACTCGCCCACGATCCCCAGCACCTCACCGGGGCTTACCCGATAGCTCAG
>JAICSB010000728.1 GCA_025937115.1 Pseudonocardiaceae bacterium
GGTGCGTGCGGTATCCAGCGCGGTGTTCCCGCCGCCGTAGACCACCACCCGTCGGCCGAGCATCGGCGGCTGCTCGTCGGCGACGCTGCGCAGGACCGACACCGCTTCGAGGATGCGCGCCGAGTCACCGGCGGGGATGTAAACGCGCTTGCTGATGTGGGCGCCGACAGCAAGGAAGACCGCGTCGAACCCGCCGTCTCGCTTCGCGGCCAGCACATCGGTGACCCGCTGGCCGAGTTCTACCCGCACGCCCATGTCCACGATGCGTTGGATCTCCGCGTCGAGCACGTCGCGGGGCAGCCGGTAGGTAGGAATGCCGTAGCGCATCATCCCGCCGGGCGCGGCCCCGGCATCGCGGATGGTGACCGCGTGGCCGAGCAGCCTCAGGTGGTAGGCCGCGGACAGACCAGACGGGCCCGCACCGATCACCAGGACGCGCCAGCCGGATGGTTGCGCCGTGACCGGGATCGTCCAGCCTTGCCGGATCGCCTCGTCGCCGAGGAAGCGTTCCACCGAGTTGATGCCGACCGCTTCGTCGAGCTGGGCCCGGTTGCAGGCCGTTTCGCAGGGGTGGTAGCAGACCCGGCCCATCACGGCGGGCAGGGGGTTGTCGGACATGATCTGGCGCCACGCGGCCTCATAACCACCCTCCTCCGCGTGATACAGCCACTGCTGGATGTTCTCCCCGGCCGGGCAGGCGTGGTTGCACGGCGGTAGGAGGTCGAGGTAGACCGGGCGTTCAGTGCGCCACGTCCCGGTCTTGTTCGCAAGACTCGATCCCACGTCCAGCGTGATCGCGAATGGCTTGTCGTCCATCACTGGTCTGCCTTTCCCGTGCCGGATGCCGCCGTGTCTGTTGCGGTGGTGGCGCCGGACGCGGCAGCCAGCAGGTCGAACCTGCGGATGTTGCGGTCGGCGATTGCCTGGATGTCGGCGATGACGTCAGTGCGCGGATGCTCGCCGAAAAGGTGCGCATAGCGGGCCTGCGGCCGCAGGTAGTCCTCGACCGGGACCTGCCTGCGGATCTTCGCGGCGCTGACCACCTCGCCGTGCTCGGCCTCGAACACCGGGAACAGCCCGCTTTCCTTGGCCAACCGGGCGATGCGCACGGTGTCGTGCGAGGCGCTGCCCCAGCCGAGCGGGCAGGGCACCAGGACGTGCAGGTAACGTGCGCCGTGGAACTCCATCGCCCGGCGCACCTTATATTCGAGGTCCCGCAGCTCGGCGACCGTCGCCGTTGCCACATAAGGAATCTCGTGGGCCATCGCGATCAGCGGGGCGTTTTTGCCCTGACCGAATACGTTGCCCGGCGCCGGCCCGACGGCCGGGGTGGTCGCGGTACGGGCGCCCGGCGGGGTGGCGCCGGAGCGCTGCACTCCGGTGTTCATATACCCCTCATTGTCATAGCAGATGAACAGCACGTCGTCGTTGCGCTCGAACATCCCCGACAGGCAAGCGAAGCCGATGTCCACCGTGCCGCCGTCGCCGCCCTGCCCGACGACCCGAACGTCGGTGCGACCCTTGACCCGCAGGGCCGCCGCGACGCCGGTGGCCACTGAGGGGGCATTGCCGAACAACGAATGCAGCCACGGAATCCGCCACGAGGTCTCCGGGTAGGGGGTGGAGAACACCTCCAGGCAGCCGGTGGCGTTGACTGCGATCAGCTGGTTGCTGGTAGCGCACATCGCGGCGTCCAGCGCGTACCGTGCGCCGAGCGCCTCACCGCAGCCCTGGCAGGCCCGGTGGCCGCAGTTGAGCGAGTTGGTGCGCTCGGTGTCTGCCTGTGTCGAGCGCTGCTCGGGATCCAGCAGCCGGTTGCCGAC
>JAICSB010000590.1 GCA_025937115.1 Pseudonocardiaceae bacterium
TCATCGGTGTGGTGCTGTTGGTGGTCGCTGGAGTGATCTCGGCAGCCGGGATCACGCAGGTGCGCAAGTCGGCGCCGCCGGTGCCTGAGAAGGCCGTGCGGAGCACGAAGCAGGACATCGAGACGGTGAAGGAGAGCGTGCACCGATGAGTAGCCGCGAGCAGCAACGACTCCAGGAAGCGCAGCTCCAGGAAGAGATTGAGGAGCTGCGCAGCGACCTGGGCGAGACCGTGGAGGCCTTGGTTCATAAGGCCGACTTGCCCGCTCGAGCCAAGGAACGCGGCAACGAGCTGAAAACCGAAGCCGTCGAACGCGGCAACGAGCTGAAGACCGAAGCCATCGAACGTGGCACCGAGTTGAAAGAAGAAGCCATCGGACGTGGCATCGAGCTGCATCAGCAGGCGGTCGAACGCGGCACCGAATTGCTCGAACGGGGCAACGAGTTCAAAGGCCAGTTGCTAGAACGCGGCAACGAGTTCAAGGGCCAGGTGCTGGCGCGGAGCAGCGAGCTGCGTGATCGGGCTGTCGAGGCTGCGGAGCGGGCTCGGGAGGGTGTGAGTCAGGCCCCAAAAGAGCGGTGGGTCAAGCTGGCCTGCGCCGGGCTCGCATTGGTCGCCGTGATGGTGATCGTGCGAAGGGTGCGAGCCTCGTGATTCCCCGGAGCAAGACGACTCACAAACTGTTGGGCATCGCCAGTGGCGTTCTCGGCGGGGCACTGGCTGGTGCCGTGTTCAAGAGATATTGGCGTGGACTGTTCGAGGACTCACACGAAGTGCCCGAGCCGACAGCGCTGGATCGCGATATCCGTGAGGTATTGGTTGTCGCGGCGTTGCAGGGGGCGGTCGCCGGCGTGATCAGAGCGGCACTAGGTCGGATGACCGAACACGGTTACCGACGGTTCAGCACCGAAGAATTGGAACGCTGACCAGCAGACGCAGTGCAGCGTCGCCCCGTCCACGAACGGCGGGGCGACGCTTCGTGCAATAGCGTTAGCCGCCCTGGTTACCCTGAGGGCGTTGTGGGGCTTTCCGCATCGATATTCTCGGAGGCGCCACCCACTCCGATGTCCGTCTGATCCGCGCGCTGCGCAGCCTCCGACTTGTTGACCATCCTCTCGTTGCCCTGCTTGTTGATCGACTGTCCGGCACCTAGGGGGCTCCTGCCCGTGGTGTCAGTGGAGGGGACACCCTCGCGCTCAGCTTGCGAGACATCCCGCGGACCGGCGTCTGACGTGCCCGGGCCGCTCCGTTGCTTCAGCACTTCGGCTTCGTCTTTGGCCGTCTTCTGGCGACCCTCATACGGAGGCATCTCTATGCCGCTGCCGGGCTCCTGCTTGCCGCCGGAGTGGACGTATGGTTCCTGCGGGTTGGATACCTGCGCTGGTCCCTGCTCGGTCATAACCGCTCCCTTCTCTCGGCATGGGTGGATGCGAGCCAACGGTCAGACTGCGCCGCAACCACCAAGATCTGGTCGACTTGCGTGCCTCACAATTGGCTACCCGGCCGATCCGGGCGCTAAACGTGGCCGCAGCGCGACAGCTGGGACCAGATGGTCGTCGAGGGTCAGCCGAACATCTCCGGAGCCGTCGCTGATCGGAACCCACACCACGCCGTACCACTCGCCCCGGGAGCCACGGACCCAGCGTTTCAACATGCCGGGAACCCGGCCGGTGAGGTCGAGGCCATTGGCGACGACTCGCCGGCGGTGATCGGGAGGTAGCGGGAACATCATGTCGAGGTCGATCCATACCGCCCGGGCGCGCACCGCCTGGCCACTGGTGATGCCCTCACCGCCATGGGCGCCGATCCATCCGAGCGTCACGCGCGACTCCCTGGTCGACTCGTGCTGAGGTTCTCAGCTGCTCAGCCAAGCGCGGGGGAGCGCGCCTACGTCAACCCAGTATGTCCCGCCGAAGCCGGCTGCGTCGACTGCGAGGGTCGACTATGAGGGGATGCGGGCCAGGTCGGCGGCACCAACGAGGCCGGCGTCGGGACCCAGTTGGGCGATCCGTAGCTCGGCGAGCGGTCGGTACCCGCGGCCGGTCAAGGATGCGGCGAACGCGGCGGCCGCGGGAGCGCGCAGCACCTCACCGGCAGCGGATACGCCACCACCGATGACGAACAGGCCGGGGTCCAGGATCGCGGCCAGCCCGGCCAGTCCGCGGCCCAACCACACCCCGACCACGTCGAAGCACTGCAACGCCATCGCATCACCTGCGTGCGCGGCCTGGGTGATCATCGCGCCGGTGATGTTCTCCGGCCGGCCACCGGCCAGGCGCAACAGTTCCCCCGCTCTGCCGGGGACGTCACCGGCGAGCTGCTGGGCCTCCCGGACGAGTGCTCGACCACTGACGTACTGCTCCCAGCAACCCCGCAAGCCGCATCCGCAGCGCCGCCCGTCCGGGACGACGGTGATGTGGCCGAACTCTGCTGCGGCGCCGAACTGTCCCCGCAGCAGCCGGCCGTTGCCAACGATGCCGCCGCCGATGCCGGTTCCCACGGTGACGGCCACTACGTGGTCGACCCCCCGGCCGGCGCCGAACCGGGCCTCCGCCCAGGCAGCAGCGTTGGCGTCGTTCTCGACCACCACGGGCAGCCCCA
>JAICSB010000316.1 GCA_025937115.1 Pseudonocardiaceae bacterium
ACCGCCTAAAACCCCACCGCAACCCACATCCCCACCGGGTCACCTCCCGGTGGTCCCCCTCGCCCGTCCCCGGCTCCGCGACACAAACCACGCCGAGCCGGTGGTCCCGCTCGCCCGTACCCGACTCTGTTTTCCGGTCAGAGCTATTCGGCCGGCTAGCACAGCTCTACTGTGGAGTTCGGGAAGACCAGGGTTGCTAGCTAACGGCCGACCCGGACCGTTGGGGGGGCGTAGGTTACCTGCTGCTTGATCAGGGCGTCGAAGGTGGCTTGCACCGCGTCACGGTTCGGCCCGGACACGTCGACGAAGATTGCCCGGTTGTAGAGCACATAGACCGCCCGGTACGTCGCGGACCCCGAGCCTGGGGCACTGGCCATCACCGCCATGCCCTGCAGGGCGCGGTTGTCATCCGCCTTGAACCCACCATCGAGCTGCGCGGTGGCAATGTCCTGCGCCACCGTCGTCGCAGCCTGCTGGTCGGGCATGGTGAGGGCGAACAGCCCGACCGTGGTGGTACCCGTTGTGGTGGCCTTGAGCACACCGTCGGTCATCCCGCCGGCCTGCAGAGCCTTGAGGATGGCCGGCGCCAGCGGAGGAGAGGTCTCCGCCAGCAGCGTGGGCAGGTCGAACAGGCCACCACCACCGCGAATCTGGCCAGGTGGATCGATCAGGGCGTTCGCCGTGTCCACCGGCGGCGGCAGCGGGGCCGGCGGGGATGGCAGGTCACGAGGGGCTGCCGTCGGCTGTGGCGCGGCGAGCTGCGGGTTACCCGTCCGGCCCGGTCCCGTGGTCAGGAAGTACCCCACGGTGGCTCCCACCAGCCCCAGCACGACGAACGCCAGCACCGCGATGCCGATAATCTGCTTGGATCGGGACCGCATCGCGGGGCTCTGGAACACCTCGGGGCCCTGGCGCAGCCAGGCGCTCTGTTGTTCCGCGATGGGCGGGTCCGAGTCGGCCCACGGGGGTGCCGAGCTGTCGGTGGCCTCGTTGTGGTGCATGCCGGGGCGCTGGTCGACCGGCTGGAACAGATCTGGGGCTTCGCCCGGGCCCTGCTGGTAGGACGGATCGCTCTGCTGAGGCTCGCGCTGCGCTGGGTCACGCCCGATCGCCGCCATGACCTGCGTCGGCGCATCCTGGGTAGCGGCATCCCAACGAAACGCCGGCGGGAACGGACTGGCCGCCTCCGGAGCATCGTCTGCAGGCGGCTCGTTCGGCTTCACTCTGCCACCCCCAGGGATAATCGGATCGCGTCATCGGGTCGAGGCCACATTGTGCACAGCAGGCACCCTGGGTTCACGGCCGACCTCCCACCGCCGGCTGAGCCGGCAAATCCAACCACCGCCGGCTGAGCCGGCAATCCAACCACCGCCGCAATGCGGCCCGGTCAGTTACCGGTAGCCTCCGGCCCGTGCCGCAGGCCCCGAAGGCGGATCCGAACACCGGTTTCGCGTGGCTTAGGATGATCGGCGCGCTGACTGTGATCGTCGATCATTCCGCGCCGCTGACCGACGCGTCACGCCTGACGGTGTTCCCCACGTCCTGGAACCTCTCACCCGGCTACATCGCGTTGATGGGCTTCTTCGCCATGAGCGGTTACCAGATCAGCGACAGTTGGCGCCAGGATCCGTCCTGGTGGCGCTTCAGCGCCAAGCGGGTGTTGAGATTGTGGCCTCCGCTGCTGGTGGTGGTACTCGTCACCGCCCTGGTGATCGGGCCGCTGGTGTCGACGGTCGGTTTGTCGGAGTATTTCTCCGCTCGGGGAACCTGGGGATACATCGTCCACAATGCCGGTCTGTACACGTTGCAGCATCGACTGACCGGGGTGTTCGACAACAATCCTTATCCCTGGTCGGCTAACGGCGCGATCTGGACACTCCCGATGGAGCTCACCGGTTACCTGTTGGTGCTCGGGTTCGGCATTGCCGGACTGTTCCGTCGGGCGCCATGGTTGACGGTCGCGCTAATGCTGATCCTGATCGGCCTCGATCGTCGACTCGACGCGAGCATGGGCAACCCCGGGCATGGCGGCTCGTTCCTGCAAGTGCCGTTCGGGTCGCTGGTCTCGTTCCTCGTCGCGTTCAGCATCGGCATGGTGTTGCACGCCTATCGCGACAAGATTTCGCTGTCGCCTTTCGTTGCGTGGTCGCTGGTCGGGCTGCAAATCGCGGTACACACCACCAAGGCTGGGGCTTTGATCCTCCCGTTCATGGCCGGCTACGGGGCACTAGTGCTCGCGTTTCACTGGCCGGCTCGCCTGGAGGGATATGACTCATGGGTTTTCGGTAGCTACGGATTGTACGTGTGGGGGTTCCCGGTCCAGCAACTGTTGATCATGGCTGGCGCAAATACCCAATGGTCGCTGACCTCGACCGCGCTGCCGCTGACCTATCTGTGCGGTTGGCTGTCCTGGCGCTACATCGAAGCACCAACATTATCGTTGCGCCGTTATCTTCCGCGCTCCAAACCACGTCGCGCCGCCAGGACTGCACCCACCTCGGATCCGAGCGCCGGTCCCCCTCGACGGCTTGAAGAGCTGCGCGAGCGCCCCGAGCTGATCGAGCGGCAACCGGCTGTGCCAGCAGCCTCGGCGTAATCTGACGGCGGCGTAATCTGGTGGCATGGCTCTATTCGGACGCGACAAGACCCGCATGGTGACCGCAGAGGAGGCGCTTCCCGGGCGATCCTCCGCGATGCCGGTTGGGGAGCGGCACGCCGTGACCGGCCACCGCATCGTGGCGCCGTTCCCGGACGGTCTACGCACCGCGGTATTCGGGATGGGCTGTTTCTGGGGTGCCGAGCGGATCTTCTGGCGCACCCCGGGGGTGTACTCCACCGCGGTCGGCTACGCCGGCGGTCACACTCCCAACCCCAGCTACGAGGAGGTGTGTTCGGGGCGCACCGGGCATACCGAGGTGGTGCTGGTCGTCTTCGATCCCGCGCAGATCTCCTACAGCAGGTTGCTGCGAGTGTTCTGGGAAGGCCACGACCCGACCCAGGGCATGCGCCAGGGCAACGATCGGGGCACCCAGTACCGCTCAGCGATCTTCACCACTGATGCCGCCCAGGCCGCCGAGGCGCAAAGTAGTAGGACCACTTATCAGCAGGCGCTCACCACCGCCGGGCGCGGGCAGATCACCACCGAGATAGCTCCCCTGCGCGACTTCTACTACGCCGAGGACTACCATCAGCAGTATCTTGAGCGCAATAAAAACGGTTACTGCGGCATAGGAGGCGGCATAGGAGGCACAGGCGTGACGTGCCCCGTAGGAACGGGTGTCGAGTCTGGCGAGGCCTGACGTTCCGTCTAGCGAAGACGGTCGCCGAGAACCGACGCGCTGGATCATCCACGGTGAGCGGGTGATCGACGACACCCGGCGGCTGCGGTTGAGCATCGCGCAGGTGGAGTTGCCCGACGGGGTGCAATTCGAGCAGTACGTGTTGCGGATGCCGAAAGCCGCAATGACGATCGTGCTCGACGATGCGCGGGAGCGCGTGCTGATGATCTGGCGCCACCGGTTCGTGCCTGACTACTGGACCTGGGAACTCCCCGGCGGATACGTCGACCCCGACGAGGACCCTGCGATCACGGCGGCCCGCGAGGTCGAGGAGGAGACCGGCTGGCGTCCCCGCAGGATGACGCTGTTGACTCGGTTTCAACCGCTGGTCGGCAGCGCCGACTTCGAGAACCTGGTCTTCCTGGGCGAGGGCGCAGAGGACACCGGTACGCCCGCCGACATCAACGAGGCTGCCCGCGTTGAGTGGATCGACCTAGATTCAGTCCGCGACCGCATCGCCCAGGGCGAGATCATCGGAGCCGGTACTCAGATCGGGCTCCTGCACCTCCTCGCGTTTCATGCTTCCGAGTCTCACTGAGCCAGCAGCCCGATCCGCTCGTCTAGCATTCGCACCGCCGGTTCGGCCCGGAACGGCGCGAGCCGATGCGACAGGTCGACAAGGTAGGCAACCGTGCGGACCGACTGCACTTCGGAGGCAAGACGCACCGCAGCCAAGCCCGTCTCGCAGGCTTCTTCGGCCCTGCCCTGGTCAGCCAAAATCGACGCCAGCAGCGCCAGGTTGAACAGTCGGCCTCGGTCGTAACCGTCGATCATGTCCAGCGAGCGTCGTGCGAACCGTTCGGCTTCGGTCAGACGTCCCAGGTCACGGAAGCAGTGCCCGAACTTCGCCGCCAAGTAGGCACCGTCGAAGTACGCAAGCCACTCCGGCCGGTCCCCATTCTCCGCAGCCGCGAAGGCCTTCTCAGACTCACGAAGGGCGGCCAAGCAGCCCTGCGCATCGCTCATCAGGGCAAGTCCATGCGCTTCCATGACTGCCGACTCGGAGACCAGCGCTGGTACCCCCGCTCGCTTGGCGTTGTCCTTGGCGACTCGTGCCAGATCCGTGGCCCCAAGTAGTTGGTGACGGCTGAGCGAGCGTGTCCCCCGCCGAATCGGTTATCCAGCCGGCGGAAGGTCTGCGTCATCTCCCGGATGATCTGGACGTCCGTCATTCCCACCGCTCGCGCGCCTGACCCCGGTACAGTCTGCTTGCTGAACCAGCCGAAGGCCGAGCTCCCGACGGATATTGCACCTGCCGTCGCAGCTCGGAGCATTTGGCGCCGTTGCAC
>JAICSB010000773.1 GCA_025937115.1 Pseudonocardiaceae bacterium
AGGAACAGCTCATCGTGTAGCGCGCCGGTGCGCTGCGCGCGCAGCCGCACCTGGCCTGCCGATTCCTCGCCGCTGACGTACAACGCGCGCCGGCCAGCCAGCGCAATGCGGTATGCGACCTCCAGCAGCAGGGTGGACTTTCCGACCCCGGGCTCGCCGGCCAGCAATGCCACCGCGCCGGGTACCAGGCCCCCGCCGAGCACCCGGTCGAGCTCGGCCACTCCGGTGGCGGTGGCCTGCGCGGAGTGCAGGTCGATCTGCGAGATCGGACGGGCCGGGTTCGACGGTGTTGCGGCCACCACCGCCGTCACCGGTCGGGAACCGGCCGCAGCCACGCTGCCCCAGCTCTGACATTCCGGGCAACGCCCCACCCACTTGGTGACCTCATGCCCACACTCACCGCACCGGTAGGTGTTCGCGGACGCCCTCACCACGCTCCCAACCTGGCCCGATATGGGGACATATCGGGGTAAACAGTGGGTCAATTACCCCGATATGTCCCCATATCGGGGATGGCTCAGCGGGCTGAGTTCGGCGGCGGGGCTAGGGGGACGGGGAGGGTTACGTGGCCGGCGTTGCGGAACTGGAAGGTGATCGGGGTGGTGATGCCAGCGTGTAGGGGTTGGGTGGTGGTGAGCAGGATCCTCAGTTCACCGACGACCAGCGGGCTGGTGGGTCCGGCCGAACCGGCGGTGCTGATGACGGTCGTGCCGGGAGCGATCTGGGTCGCGCCGAGCACCTGCGCCTGGCCGGTCGGGCTGGTCACGGCGACCAGCTCATCGGGTTGATCACCTTGGTTGATGATGGTGAGCACCACAGGCACGGTCGACCCGGCGGGGTAGGCGCCCGTCGGGGTCGGCGGGTAGGGCAGCAGCACGTCGCGCAGCGCGATGGAGTTTCCGACGTTGCCGAAGACCCCGTCGACGGCGGCAACCTGGTTATCGGTCTGGGTGATCTGGCCGGCACCGCAGCCAACCAGCGCCAGCGCGGCGGCACAGCAGGCCACGACGCGAGCCGCGATGATGAGGGGGACCCGCATCATCGAAGCGTATCGGACCCACCGCTGTGGACGGTGCGCCACCTCGGCGCAGCCGGGCTGCCGAAGCGGTCCACAGTGGAGTGACCGTGAGCTGCGCAGCACGGAGTTGCCTGGTCTGGACCCGTGGCCGGATCCTCTGACCTGCGATGACGCTCTAAGTAGCCGACCCGCCCCCCGCGCCGCGATTTGCAGACGTGGTAACCTGGGTGCAGCGAAAGGGGCAGAGGACACATGGTTTTTAAGGTCGGAGAGACCGTCGTCTACCCGCATCACGGTGCCGCTCTCATCGAGGCTATTGAAACTCGAGTGATCAAAGGCGAGGAGAATCAGTATCTCGTCTTGAAGGTCGCTCAGGGTGATCTTACCGTCCGTGTTCCTGCTGCCAACGCCGAGTTCGTCGGCGTCCGGGACGTAGTCGGTCAAGAGGGTCTCGATCGGGTTTTCGAGGTGCTGCGTGCTCCTCACACAGAGGAGCCGACGAACTGGTCGCGGCGGTACAAGGCCAACTTGGAGAAGCTCGCCTCTGGCGATGTCAACAAGGTGGCGGAAGTGGTC
>JAICSB010000126.1 GCA_025937115.1 Pseudonocardiaceae bacterium
CAGACGGGAACTGACGTCCTTCGCCAACTCAGCGGCGGAGTTCGCGACCACCCTGAACCTGCTGCACACTCTGGCCTGGAGCCAACAGACCCGTGCCACCGACACGCCTCTGGCTGATTCTGTGCTTGCTGGATCGCCGAGCTCGGCGACGCCCACACCTCGGCTCGCCGCCCAACCCGCAGGTTTCATCCTCCTTATCGCGCCCGGATGACACCGGCCGGCGCCGAGCTCACACGCGTCCCGGATGGCTCGGCTGCCCATGAAGCCGCTGTTCGCACCGGCTGGGTGATCGATGTCGCCAACCCGGCACTGTGGCTGACCACCTGCGGGGCCACACCCCAGCAGCACGCACAGGTCGCCGACCGCAACTTTATGGCCATGACCGAACCCCAGCGCGAATTCACCGCCCGCGACCGCTGCGGCAACCACGCCCGCTGGAATGAAATAGCGATCGCGCCCACCCTGGACTCCACCCTGCGCTGGCGGCATCTTGACCGACACCGCACCTACATCCAGCTCGACAGCTTCGACGGATCGCTCGATCTCGCCACCGGCTTCGACACCCTGCTCGCCGAAGCGCACGCACACCACAGCCAGTCGCTGATCTTGGATCTACGCGGCAATACCGGCGGAGCGCTGACCTCAGCAACCGCGCTACGTGACCGATTCCTGCATGCCCACACCCAGCTAGGCAGCATCGCATTCACCACGGGCACCGGACAGCTGGCCGACCCAGTCCCACTCACCGGCGACCCCTCCCCCTCCAGGCGCTGGATTGGGCCGATCACCGTCCTGGTCGACGCCATGACCTATTCCGCTGCCGAAGACTTCCTGCTCGGGCTGCAAGGTCTCGAGCACGTCACCGTCTTAGGAGAACCCACCGGCGGAGGAAGCGGTCGGCCACGGACCATCACCATCACCTCCGAACTGACCCTCAGCATCGGCACCGCGCTCACCTACGACCGCAACCACCGCTGCATCGAACTCAACGGTCTACCCGTGGATGGACCCGCCGCGACCTTCGCTCGATCGCCTTCGGCCACCATCTTCAGAAGCAGCACGTCCTACGGAACGTCGCAGGCCAAAGCCACTACAAACCGGGCCGGAGGTGAGGCGACCCGTTGCCGCCACTGCGCTATCGTGCTCGACCGCTAGGCGGAACCGCGCGGGTGATCCCTCGGCTGAACGGCTGACAGCGAAAGGCAGGCTGCCCGGGCGGCACCGCCCTTAGCCGCCTGACCCAAAGCTGTGGGAGTGTCCGTCGCGTCGTCCACCACGATCGACCCTGGCCCCCGGTCGGTGAAGACGAAGGGCATTGTGGCGCGTGACGTACCTGAGCCGGCACCATCGGTGTGCACATCCAGCCAAACCTCGTTGCGCGGATTGGCGTATTCAGGGTTCGTCGATGTTTCGCCGGAGATAGAGGTGGGATTGACGGCGGGATCGACACGATTCTGGTAAAGCGGCCCTTCCGCGGCGGGGTTAGGACTACAGGCGTTGACGTTCCCGTGCACCGCGTAACCCCGGTTGGGCAGCAAACCGGAGACCGTCAGCTGCGCGTTAGTGGACTCGTCCGACGGCGCCATCACGACCGTCAAGCGCGCGCCCGCCGGCGCCGATGTCGGGTTATAGGTGTATGCAAGGGTGCCGGTGTTGGGCGTTGAGGCCGACTCCGGCGTCGGCTGGGTGAGCGTGCCGTCGCCATGGAGGGTCATCGCAGTCACTGCCGGCATGCTGAGCCCGTTGTAAGCGCACGCCATCGGCATCAGCGCCAGGATCGCCGTGACCGTGACCAGACTGAGCGGCCGGCGCATCGACCGACCAATGGTTACCGATTGCATGCGCAGCTCGGCGCACGCCCACGCTGTGTGATTTCGATGACTCCGAGAATGTCCCCTCATAGGGGTATACTGCCGCAATTTCAAACGGAGGGATAGGGCCTGTTCATACCACGGCAGGCATCTCGCCTCCCGGCGTTGCTCCCGAGCTCGGCGCTGCCAAGGTCGCGGCAGGACACGCCCCAGCCGCAGACACGCATCACCAGCCGTGGGCGGTTCAACTTCATCGTGTACGTCAGCGCATGCTGAACCGGCGCCGGAGGCGCTGTGTCCGCGTCGTAGGGCACGTAGGCGTTCAGGCGACGTCGAACAGGTACTCGGGGCGCCGTCGGCGGCCGACACCGGTGTCGTGCCACCAGCGGCGTAGGCAGGTGCCACACTGCACCCAGACCAGGTTGACGTCGGAATCAAGCAGGTACAGCGGAGTGTCTCCGCAGTAAGTGCAGGGCAGCCACGCGCGGCGGCCGCGGTCTGCTTGGGAATCCAGCACCATCTTGATCACCTCGGGGTGTCGGGTAGCACACCGTCTGCGATGAGCAGGTCGTAGACGGCTTGCTGGTCGGAGTCGAGGTGGGTGTACAGCATTCGATGGGCTTCGGCTTCGTCGGTGTAGATCTGGGTGGGGTCCCAGTGCGGGCCGAGAGCATTCAGGACCGCGGCGAGGCGTGTGCCTTCATGCGCAGTGAGATCAATATTGAACGGGACGAGGCTGGCCACAACGCACCTCCGGGTCAGTTCGAGTCAAAGGTTGAAGCGTTTGACGCCAAGATCACTATCCTGGTCATCCTGGGCGTCATGCAGAAAGAGAGCGACGGGGCCATCCCCTGCGTACAATCAGGGGCCGGGAACTTCGGAAAATGCGTTTAATGACCTCAAGTCGTTGCCAGGCGCGCCAGATCTCAACATTTCCTTCGCGGCCCGCGCTCGGCCAAGGGCACACACAGCTGCAGCAGAGCCGGAGACTGTCACCTCTGGTCAACATCAAAATTGATCAACCAGAGCCGACGGTGGGCGCTGGCGGTGGCCTCAAGCCGCCGGCCGCGCGGTGCCGGTCGAGGCTAGCCGCCGCAGGACGGTCGTGCCGGGCCGGTTGGTGTTAAAGGCGTAGATACCGGCTGCGTGACGAAGGCATCGCGTGGTATCGGCGGCGAGGGCCTCAGCCTGCTGCAGGTGTGGTGTGACAGTGCCCCAGTCCGCCCAGCGGTCCCGGGCAGCCGCAGTGAGCTCGCCGAGGGAGCGGGCGATCCGCGCCAGGTCCCCGACCAGTGTCAGGATGTCCTCGTCGGTAGCGGTTATTGGCAAGGCAGTCGCGGTGGCCAGCGCCGCTGCTGCCACTTCAACTGGCGTATTGCTCGTCGACTCCATGACATCTCGCCATTCATAGTTCAGCTCAGGCCGTGCACTACAACAGAGCTGGCCTCCCGGCTCCCTGATACACCCCCTGCACCCATAATCTATGATCATCTGCGCCTGAGGCTGTCCCCGTCACACGGAGCTGGCGTGGGCGGCCACGACACGCACACCGGTGCGCCCCTCGACGAGCACGGTCAGGTCTTCTTCCATGACCTTTGTCAGCACCCGCTGTCGTGAGCGGTGCAACCAGAGGTCGTCATGCTTGGTGTAGCACTTGCCATCTGGCCCGGTGAAGATGACCCGATCGTCAAGCCACTGATCCAACGCCGCGATGTTTCCATCGAGCTGTGCCGCCTGTAGGCGACGCTCGGCCTCGCGCAACTTATCCGTAAAGGGGTGCTCGGCCATGAGGCCTCATCTCCTTACGTGGCGACGTCCTGGTCAAGGAACTGCTGGTCAACAACAGCATCCCGGCACCGCACCGGCTGGCCAAAGTCCCTTGGACGCTGCCCGACCTGGTAGCCGTCTGCAGCGGATTTGACCACCTTCAGTCGGACCGGACACCAATCCTGACCTTTACGATCTTGCAGTGCCCTCATAGATCTGGGTGATCTCTCACCTGGCCGTCTCGGGCACCCGTTCGGACCGGACGACGAGTCCGACACATGACCACCACGTGCGGTCAGGGCCGGTTCCTACGAGGGTCGACCCTCGCGTTTTGGCTGCTCCCCGAGTTGGACTTGAACCCAACAACCCTGCGATTAACAGATGCAGGCAGGCCCCTCGTTAGATCGCGCGATGTGGGCGTGCGCCGTTCGCTGGGTGGTGTCCGAGGGCAGCATGGTGCTGCTCGTTGCGGTCAGAACTGCGGTCACCCGCAGCCCGGCGCCCAGTGCGATGACCAAATCGGGATGACCCCCAGGATGTAGGAGTGGGCGGCTGTCCTGGTGAGAAATGGTGCCCGTGACACCGTGACGAGTCGACGTGCGGGTTATCTGCCTCCGTGCAGAACGTGTGGTCCCCGACGAACGTCCAGCGGGCGCGACCGACAATCGCTACACTGATGGGGGCACGACAGATCTCTCCCATGATGGATCTGGTGTCGAAGAGCAGCCAGCGTTCTCGCTTGGCCAGGGGTGATTGCGGTGCTACGACACGCCGCTGTGTGTCTTGTCGCCGCGGGTGCGCTGATCCTCGGCGCGTGCTCGAATTCCTCGCAGACGTCCTCTTCGTCCCCGCCGAGTCCGGCGAGTGGTGGACACAGCCTGCCGGCGATCCAATTGGCCGATATGCCCACAGGGACCGCCACGTTGAGCTGGAACCCCACCACCAAGCTCATCACCACCGCAGTGGATATGCACGGTTTCACCCCGAGCAGCAGCCACGCCATGCACATCCACCCCGGCACCTGCGCCGACCAGACCCAGCCCCCGTCCGTGCCCTTCCCGGACATCTCCGCCGACGCGGGAGGCACGGTCAACCAGAGCGTGGTCAGCGACCCAGTACCCAGCGGTATCCCCCGTGGATCGTATTTGAACATTCACCTGGCACCCAGCGCCCAACTCGGCGCACCGACCGACGTGAGTTTCACGCCGATCGCTTGCGCGGACATCCCGGCAGGCACCCCGCCCACGGGCCCGGTGACCTTGACGCTCCAGACGCCGCCGCAGCACGGGCAGACCCCCCACGGCACGGCCACGCTCGCCTACAACGGCACCACCCACTCGCTTGGAGTCGAGATGAAAGCTAGCGGGCTACCGCCCAATAGCGCCCACGCCGCGCACATCCACTCCGGATCGTGCCTCGCCCAGGGCGCTGTGCTCTATCCACTCCCAGACCTACAGGCCAACGCCTCGGGCGATGCGTCGATGACCACCACCGTCAACGACGTCAACTCCGCACCGCCGGCCACCGGGTCGTACGTCAACGTGCACATGGGCCCGATGAGTCAGATTCTCAGCGGCAATAGCCCCACCCTGCTGTTCGCCCCGATCCTCTGCGGCGACGTCAGGCGATAGGTCCAGCATCAGCCAGCAGAACGAGCATGATGCCGACCGGGTTAGCGCTTGGTGGCGCCCTCTTGGCGCGGGGCATCCTGGCCCCTGACCAGTCGACCTCTGGGTTATGAGGCGAATGACACCCGTCCCACGCCTCCCATGCGGTCCTGCGGCGTCGTGTCTAGCCAGGGCCGATCGTCCATGACGTCCCACCCCGTCCCGTCAGGCTCGTCTGACCACAGCGTCCTTACTACCGTATCTACTACGGCAACCAGATGATGGCGCGGACAACTCCTCGCCTCCTGCCGTCAGAGACGATTTTAATGCCGGGAGAAGTGTGCATTCCCTCGAAGGCGTAGCCCGATCGCAGGATTCCGGCGCAGCATCGTTCCCAACCCGCGGCTAACCTTGCTCTGGAACCACACACTGAATAACGCGGTCACACTGTCGATCATGGGTCACGGCGCTTCCTGAGGCGAGGTACTAGTGGGGTTGTTTTTCGAGTCACCACCGGCTCTGCTGCCCCTGGTGAAGGGTGCTCTGCACCAAGCACTGGTCGAGCCGGCGGCACAGGACCCTGCCTTGGCGGCGCAACGAGCCGATGAGCAGGCTACCGCCATCGTTGATCACTCCAAGCAACTCGTCCGCGATGCACTGCAACGGGCCTACGTTGCTCCCCCGCAGACACCGGACGCCGCCGACGCTCAGTCCACCCTCCAGGCAAAGGCGATAGTCGCTCAGACCCAGCAAACCCCGAGGTTCTTGTGGAGCCGCTTTGTCGGAGCGTTCGGCATATTTGCGTTGTTGGTGGTCGGTGGCATTGTCGCTGAAACTGTCAAGCTGAGCATAGCTCCGACCGCGCTGTTTGGTATGGCGACTACCGTACTCGGCGTCGTTGTGGCCTTCTTTGGAACCGAGAAACCGAGTTGAGCAACAGAGCTGCACCTTCTAATGGACGGTCGCGCCCGACCTCGATGTGAACGAGTTGCATAGCCGCTGACCTGCCCGGATAGTGCTCGATACTTGTCGTCATTCGTCACGCCTCGCCGACGTCTCACGGCGTAGAGACGGCATGATCTTGGTCATGGACCAAGCGAGAGCCCAGCTTGGAAGGCTGTGCTCAATGCGCCGTCAGAGGCCTCGATCGGTGGTGAGGTCGGGTCACGAGGCTCCGCTGCTGACCGTGGTTGACCGCCCCTGATGGGACGCGGGGTCTTGGCTCTGCCGCAGGACGGCGAGCGGAGCGGGTATCCCGTCGCGTCGGCGAGCTTGCCTCGGAGCGGGCCAGGGGCAGACATCCCATGTGGAGCACCCGACGGCTGAACGACATGGGAGGTCTGCCCCTGGTCTGCTACGCCTCCGGCGCTGACGCGGCGGGATACCCACGCAGCTAGCGACCCACCACTCTCGACACCCAGCCCTGGGCCATCCCGGAGCCGAGGCCTGCCGGAGGCAACTGCGGTTGATTGTGAGCTTGGGAACTACATGACTTGGCCACGAGAGAGCCGTTGAGCAGTGGTTTCAGCTGGCCGTGATTAGCCGTGAAAAGACCGTAGGTGTTCCCCCGTGTAGGGCACGCAGAGGGCACGGAGAGGGCACGGAGTTCTTGCTCGCTCGCCCCTGCTCCTGCCCCGTTCCCTGGTACTGGCCGCTGTGCTCGTGGTGACGGGGCAAGGGTGGCGCTGGCACCATTGCATAGCAATGCCGCGTAGGTAGGGATTTGGGTTTGGGTTAAGGAGGATCGTGGTGGTCGGCGTGGCGGGGTGATTAGGCGACGGGACCGTTGGTAGATCGATCAACCCGTCACAATCGTTGTTTTTGCGTCGTGACGTCGTAGACGGGTGCTCCGTTCGAGATCGATTAGTGCGTGGGGGTGGCGGTGGTGGCATCGGCGTGGCGGGTTCGGGTGACTCCGCGAAGGGTGTATGCCGTGGGTGCGCTGGCGGCGGTGTTGTTTGGTTATGACCTGGGCATCATCGGTGCGGCGATTTTGTTCATCCGGCGGGATGTGCCGCTGACGGTCTGGCAGCAAGGTGCTGTGGTCGGCGCTGCGGTGTTTGGCGCGATGGTGGGCGCGCTGGGTAGTGGTCTGGTCGCCGATCGGGTGGGACGGCAGTGGATGTTGTGTGTTGCCGGGGTGGTGTTCACCGTGGGTGCTTTGGGCGCCGGTGTTGCGTCGACTGTGCTGATGCTGGTGTCATTTCGGTTTGTTCTGGGGTTGGCGGTGGGTATCGCGTCGGTGCTGGTGCCGGTCTATCTCGCCGAGATGGCCCCGGCGCGAGATCGCGGTGTGATCACGTCCCTGAACCAGTACATGATCATTGTGGGGACAGCTTTGGCTGCGGCCATCGGTTACCTGTTGGGTTTCACTGGCTCCTGGCGCTGGATGTTGTTGCTCGGGGTGTTTCCTGCTGTGGTGTTGGTGGTTGGCATGCTGACCGTGCCCGACACTCCCCGATCTTTGATCCGCCGGGGATATCCCGAGCAGGCACGCGCGGTGCTGGTCAGCTTGCGCGGCGACACCGCCCTGGCTGAACGGGAGTTCACCGATATCACCGAGCTGGAACGCCAGCAGCACGACGCACGCACCGGCGCTCGCTTATCCGCGCCTTGGGTGCGCCGATTGCTACTGGTGGGTGCCCTGTTGGCCATTTTCCAGCAGCTGACCGGGATCGGCACGATGGTGTATGTTCCGACCGTCTTGACGGGTCTCGGAGTTTCTGACTCCAGTGCGCTGTTGTTTGCCCTCCTCAACGGACTGCTCAACATCGCCACCATCGCGGTGGTGGTGCAGTCGAAGATCGTGGATCGGCGCGGACGCAAACCCATCCTGTTGGCCGGCCTGGCGGGCACCTCAGCTAGCTTGCTGGCTATCGGTGTCGCGGTGTTGTTCCTTCCGCCCCATTCGACCGCTCTTTTTGTGATCGCGGTGGCGGCGTTTGTGGTGTTCACCAACACGTTTTCGGCTACGTGGGGCCCGGTGTTGTGGGTGGTGCTGGCCGAAATTTTCCCCCTGGCCATCCGGGGAGCGGCGATGGCCCTCGCTACCTTGTTCAACTGGCTGACCGCCTTCCTGGTCTCCCTCACATTCCCAGGCCTGACCGCGCTGGCCGGCGCTGGCGCCATCTACATCGCCTACGCCATAGCCAACGTCGTGTTGTTTCCGATCGTGTGGTGGATGGTGCCAGAAACTAAACAACGCAGCCTGGAATCACTGGAAGCAGAGTTTCGCACCAGCATCCGACACCCCTTGGTCGGCCGCACCACCCTGCCCACCGCCGCAGACACCGCGGATACGACATGACCATCTCCAACATCTTCTGGG
>JAICSB010000335.1 GCA_025937115.1 Pseudonocardiaceae bacterium
CCCAATGCCAGCGGCTTTAGCTGTTTGACCGGTTGTGGGTAGTTCCTGTCTTCGTTCACTGTGGGTAGTCGCTGTTGCGGTGGGCATGCCGGAGGGCGGCGTGCCGCGCCGGGGCGGCCGGGACCATGGCCCGGCAGGGTCCTCGGTTGAGTGGGGTTATGCTATTCCCGCTGGTCAAGCGGGTGTGTTGGCCATGGTGATGATGGCCGGGGCGATGCGGGTAGTGGTGTCTGCGGGGCCGGCGTGGTCGAAGGATGAGGGGGACTTGGACTTGCGGGCGCGGTGCCGGCCGCGGTCGACGACGTTGCGGTAGCCGGCGATTGCGCTGGTCACAGCCTGGTAGCCGTGGTGCCCGAGGCGGATCGCGGACAGGGCCGCCCGCAGGGCGCGGGCGAGGGACAGGTCCCGGGGCCGGACGGCGATCCCGGCGCGGCGGCCCTTCCTGGCCGGCGCTGCGGCGAGCGCGGCATCGAGGATGAGGCAGCGGATCAGGGTGACGCCGGCGGCCCAGGCCGCGAGCTCCTGGCGGACGAGGCTCGGGGAGCAGGAGCGGAGCATCGGCCCGGTTCCCGGGCCGGCGCCGCGCAGCGGCGTCTTGGCCTCGCGAAGCGCGGTCTCTGACCCGTCCCACCGCCACTTGTAGAGCGCGGCAAGCTCGGGGCCAGGGTAGTCCTCGTAGTCCATCAGGTCGGTGACCAGGCAGAACATCTCCGGGACTACCTGGCCCTCGACGTCGGCGTGGTACTCGATGGCCCGGACCGGGACGGTGATGCCGTCGCCGGACAGCTCCGCCCGGTAAGAGCCGTCGGGCAGGATCTCCGAGGTCCGCCGCAGCGGGATGTCGCTCTTGAGCCTGATCAGCACGTGCGTGCGCGCGATGAGGCGGGCGATCCGGGGCGCGCCGTGATAGTTGCGGTCCATCAGCCAGATCCAGCCCGGGTCAAGCAGCCACGGGTACCGGCCCATGGCCTCGTCCAGCAGGGACTGCTCCGACTCCGCCTTGCCCGTCCCGGCCGGGCCGTGCGGCACCGCGAACATGGCCCGGCACGAGCAGCAGGTCACCGGCAGCGCCCTGGCCTGCGGGAACGGCGACGAGTCATCCCCCGTGCCGACCGACCCGAAGAACGCCCTGTTCCCCGGCGTGTCCGGCACCCGGATCAGCGTCCCGTCCAGCGACCCCGCCCGCAGCGGCCGCCTCTTCCCGATGGTCACGGCCCCGGGGCAGCCGTGCTCCTGGTGCTCCCGCCAGGACGAGCCCAGCACCAGGTCCCGCAGCTCCTCCAGCGGGACCGGGCCGAGCGCGGCCCGCCAGTCCCCGGCCGACCGCGCCGACGCGGGATGCCACGGCCGCGCCCACGGCACGATGGCCAGGTCCCCGGCCAGCGCGGCGATCACGTCGCTGATCCGCGCGTCCGGCATGAGCGTCATCAACACGATCACCCGGATCATGAACGCCCTGGCCAGGAGCCTTTCCCGCTCGCCCTTCACCAGCCGGGCGTCCAGCGGGGCCTGCCCCGCGACCGACTCGATGACGCCAGGCCCGGCCTGCGCCTCCAGCGGCCCCAGAGTCGCGTGATGCACAGGGCCGCCCTTCGCCCGGACCTGCCCGTCCCTCCTGACCTGCGCCTGCGCGACCACGACCACCTTGCAGTACGCGACCAGGCCGCCCGTGCGGACCTTCGGCGTCCCGCCGACGACCAGCGCGGACCGGTCTGCCTCGCCCAGGCCCCGCCCGCTCACCAGCGGCGACGCGAACAGCTCCAGCGGCACCGCGACGATCATCCCGGCCGGAACGGGCACGCCAGCAGACGGGACAGGGTAAGAAGAAGGCACGTGAGGCTCCGGTGGCTGAAGTGGATCTAGGCAATCACACTTCTAGCCGGAGCCTCACCCGTCTCGCAGCCAGCCAGGGCAACAAGCCCGCAGCCAGTAGCGATCACACAGCGCCACCACCAACAGAACCAGCCCTCAACCGGTTACGCCTTAAACCGCTGGCATTGGGCGCGTGCCGCCATCTTGCCTTATCCTGCCGGCCACGAAAAATCCCAGCTCAGAGGCCTGTAGCGAGTTCTGAAGCGTACACGATCACGATTTCCGGCGGCGGCGCATTCCGCTTGCCGGGCAGTGATCATTGGGAATAACTTGCCGGGTCAGTGATCATTGGGAATAATGGGCAAGTCATTCGCAATGACACGGGTGGCATGCCTATCTGAGGGCGGGGATCCAGGGATGTTTACAGGCAGGCACGGGCGTGGGCCAATAGCCTGCATAGGGGTGATCACCGCCGCGCTCGCGGGAGTAACTGGGCTGGGCCTGGCCACAGCCGCCGCGACGACCGCGACGACGGCATCCCGCGCGAGCCTCGCCGGCCCGGTCACCGTCACCTTGCCGGACGGGCCGCACCTCACGGACAGGGGGGTCGTCGTCGATCCCGGCACGGGCACCGCCTGGGTGGCGGCGGATACGGTGCCGCAGGCCACGGTGTACGGGATCGGCCTGGCCAGCGCCGCGGTGACCGCGACCGTCGCGCTGCCTGCTCCCGTGGTGTCCGCTGTCGCGGTGGACCCCGTGGACCACGTGGTGTTCGCCGGCAGCCCCTCGGTATCGCTCGGCGGCGGCAAGTTCACGGCGGACAGCGTCTACGTTGCCGATGAGGCCACCGGGAAGGTCACCGGGACGGTCACGCTCGCCGCGGGCGAGTCACCCGCGGCCCTCGGGTACGACCCGGGACCAGCCAGCTGTTCGCGGCTGTGAACAAGGGCGGCCGGATTGCGGTGGCCGTCATCGACCCGGTGACCACGGGCGTGCTCACGACGGTGGCGGTCCCGCAGCTCAGCGCTGTCACCGACCTGGCCGCCGACCCGGCCGACGGCACCGTCTACGTAGCCGGCACCCCGCAGCCCGGCGGGCGCGCGGACATCGTGGCGATCGGTGCCACCGCGAACGCCGCCACAGACGCCATCACCAGCACCATCACGACGCCGGCGTCCCCGCCCGCGTCAGTGACGGTGAACGGCAGCGCACTGTACGCGCTCACCTTTAACGGCGTCATCCGGTACGACGCGGCCACCGGCACGCAGACCGGTCGCGCCTCTTTCATCTCCCAAGCATCCGCGGGCCTCGCGGTGAACACCACCACCGGGAACCTCTACGCGAACGACCTCACGGTCCCCGGTGGCGGCCTGGCCCAGGTCAACGCCGCAGCGACCGCGGTGACCGCCGCGACGACCCAGGTGACCGCGGTGACCCCGCAGGGGCTATCGGCCGGCATACACCTAGCGGTCGACCCGGCCACCGGTACCGTGGTATCCACCGGGCTAAGCAACGGATCCCCGCCGGAGATCTTCGTCCGCATCATCCCGCTGTCGGCGACCACCGCGATCACCAGCCCGGACGCCGGCACCCTGATCGCCGGCCGGAATTCCTTCACGGTCACCGCCAACGGCGAGCTGAGCCCTGTCGTCACGGAGGCCGGCAAGCTGCCGGCCGGGGTGAACCTGACCCCGTGGGGCGTCTTCAGCAGCTCGTCCTTCGCTGGCCCGGGGGGTGTCTACAAGATCACGCTCACCGCGGGCAACGGGTTCGGCGCGCCGGTCACCCAGGCGTTCACCCTCACCCTCGAGCGGCCCGCCGCGATCGTGTCGGTGGGCCACGACACCTTCCCGCACGGCAAGCACAGCACCATGCCGGTGCGGGCCACCGGCTACCCGGCGCCCGCCATCACCGAGGCCGGGAAGCTCCCGCCGGGCGTCAAGTTCACCGCGGGCAAGAACGGCACCGCCACCATCGGCGGCACCCCGGCCGCCTCAGCCAAGGGCAAGACGTACATCATCTACCTGACCGCCACCAACAAGGCCAGCCCCGCCACCCAGAAGTTCACCCTGAAGGTGACCTAACCCAGGATCGCCCGGGAGCACGAGCTGCGCGGCCCGGCCCGCTAAGGGCGCCAGGAGACCGCCGCGCCGCGCCGGGCGAGACCTGCTGAGCGCCGGTGAGCGCCGCCTGGGACGCCCGCAGCCGGTCAATCAGCCAGCTTCACGCCGCTCCCTGGCGAGTCCCAATCGGATACGCTCGGCCCCTAGCTGGCCCTGGTCCTGCTGGGCTGCGGCCTGATCGAGCTCGCCACCCAGCTCCGCGTCAGGCACCACGGCAACGGCTAGGCGCACGGCCTGACCGCAGCACCACTTCTCGCGGCCGGGGCCCTGCTGTCGGTCGCCACCGAGCGCGCTGCCGCCGCCGCGACCGCCAGCACGATGATCCCGGCCACGTTCCAGCCCAGCGTCACGTACTCCAGCAGAAACCCGCGACGCACCATCCGAGCGCGCAGGCACCACGGCCACGCTGGCATCCCGGCCGCGACTATGAGCGTCATGCGAGTTCGTCGCGGAAGCGGGCACGCGTCCACTCACCGTCAGCCGCCGCGTTCTCGTGGAGTCCCAGCCGCCG
>JAICSB010000095.1 GCA_025937115.1 Pseudonocardiaceae bacterium
ACCCCGCGACGCCGCCAGCCCAGTCAGCTCCTCCGCCATCCGAGTCTTGCCGATCCCCGGCTCACCCCGGCACAGCACAACGCGCGGATGTCCGGCCAGAGCCGACTCCAGATGCTCCACAAGCGCGGCCCACTCCCGTTCGCGACCAACCAACTCCGTGCGCATCACACCCCGCCCGATGAAGCCCGTCACCTCACTCGGCAGATTGTTGGACAGGGAGCCCAGCGAGCGCAGCGGCGGGAACTCGACCGGTAGATCGTCATGCAGCAGCCCGAAGACGTGCTCGGGCTGGCCAAGATCACGCAGCCGGTGCACTCCCAGATCTGCCAGCTCGACACCCTCAGGAAGCCCTTCCAAGACAAGATCCCGCGTTACTTCCGACAAGCACCACTTGACCGCCGTGGGCAACGGCGCGCAACCGGGCACAACGGTTCACCGCCGGGCCGAAGTAATTCACCTCATCACGCAGCTGCGCCTGCGCGGTGTGCAACGCGATGCGCAACTTCAGCGACGCACCCTGCGGCCAACACTCGGAGCAGAAGGCACGTTGAATATCCAATGCCGCCCCCAACGCCGCCGACGCACACCTGAACGCCGCCACGACGCTGTCGCCCTCGCCCTGCTCCTGCGGCCGCACCCCACCATGCAGCGCGATCGCCGCATCCAGCAGCTCGTAATGCCGGCGGATCGCAGCGCCCATCCCCTTCGGGGCGGACTCCCACAGAAACGTCGAGCCCTCAACATCGGTAAGCAGGAACGTCACCGTGCCGACCGGCAGATGCACGATCATCCGCTCGCTACCGCTCGTATCCACTGCGGATGCTCCCCACCACGGCGAGCCGACCCGTCCGGCCGGGCACTCACGACAGTGTCCCATCGCCAGGGCCAGTATGTGTACGCCTACGAGGCTCGGTCCCAGCTGGCTCGTGCCCGGCGATGATGATTCTGGCTCCGTGATCCGTTTTCAGGCCGCGCATCGGTCTCAGGCGCCGCTTCAGCTGGCCGTGATCTGCTTCCATTCGGTTGTTGGCGTAGAGCTCCGTGCAGTGCCAGGCACCGGGGTTGCTCATCAAGAACATGCGGGTACACCGCCGCCTTGTCAGTGGTGACCTCCACCGGGACGACCTTTGTGGTGGTCAGCGCCCGGGTGAAGAAACACCGGGCCGCCGACCGGACACCTTGACGTAAGTTTCGTCAACCCACCAGCGGTCCCCGACACGATGCCGGCATGGGCGTGCCGCCTCCGCCAGCAGCGGCGTGAAGCGCTGCACCCAGCGGAAGATGCTGACGTGATCGACCTGTACTCCGCGCTCGGCCAGCAGCTCTTCCACATCGCGATGCGAGAGTCCGTAACGGAGGTACTACCAGCGCACTACGAGCACGATCACCTCCCGCGGGAACCGGAAGCCAGCGAACGCCGAACTCGGCGGGAGGACCGGACGAACACAGCAGCTGCGGCGCATGCGCTTGAGCATGCCGAACGACGTCTTCCCTCCATGCAACAGTCGCGGTAGGCCAGCCCCTCAGACGTCCCTGGGATCGTCCACGTTGCATTGTCGATATCACGGCCGCTGGCGCGCCGCCGTGCGGTGCCTACTGGCCAGCCCGGGCATCGCCACCGCCACGAGATCAGCGGCCGGGACGAGGGCACGACCCGAAAGTAGCCGCGTACGCGCAGGGCCATTGTAAACAAGGCCGGCGTCAGACGAGCAAGAAGCACCCGCACTCTGGCACCGACAAGCCCTTATTCCGGCAGGGACGACTGCCGGCATGTCAGCGCGAGTCGCTGCTATCGCCATTCGTGGAACGACACGGCCAATCGCCTTTCGTCTGTTCGGCGAGAATCCTCCTGCAGTAAGGGATCATCGGTGTCGAAGAGGTTCGGCTGTTGCTGACGGTAGCGGGCCCGATCAAGCGCTTTGAGGTGCTCGAATTCAGGCGGGCGGAAAAGGCCCCGTAGGCTGCACTGCGGAGCGACCGAACCAGCGGCGTCAAGGAGGGCGTTGACGGCCTGGCGAGCGCCTTCGTTCGCTCCTTCCATTGACGTGACGTTGATGTTGGTGCGGACCCAGTCGCCGGCAAGGAACAGATTTCGGATTGCTGTGGTGGGTCCGGGCCGGTTGGCCCAGGAGCCGACGTTCTGGATGAACAGGGGCTCGTCGTTGGCCACGTGGGCGGTGCCCGAGCCGGTGATGGCCGGGTCGAGGAACCACGAATGGAGCAGGTCGTCGGTCAGCGTCTCCTCGCCGGTATCGTTGAGGTGCGCCTTAATCTGCGCCCACGTCTCCCGGGCAATCTCATCCGGGGTGCAGTCTTTGGCCGGCTTATTATTGAAGGTGCCCGCAGTGACCCAGTCGGAGATGACTGTAGACAAGCAGTCCAGGACGGTGCCGTCGCCATAGTCGCGGAAATCACGCTGCCAGAACTGAGCCTCGTTGCTTGAGATAAGCGCCCACGGTGAATCGATATAATTGACGTGTCCCGTCACCGGTAGCCGGCGCCGTAGATAGAACATCAATCCATTCATCCAGTCGGTACGGAGTTGGCATGCCCCTTCCAGGCTAGGGTCTGCGGCGCGTACTTCGGGACTGAGCAGTTGCACGAAACGTTCGACCGGGATCGCTGACAGGAACCAATCCGCAGTAATGTTTTGGGTCTGTCCTGAGTGATCGCGAACTGTTACCGCGGCTATCCTATCCTTTGCCACGTGCAGTCTCTCGACCTTATGACCTACGCGGAATTCAACCCCGAGGGCGCGCAAATGGGCCACCCATGGATCGATTAACCGCTCGCTGGTGGGACCATTGAGCACTCTGTCCACGCTGCCCCCAGGTTCGTTGCCTCGACCCAGGAAACTCCATATGATTGCCTCACTGATCAACCCGATGGTATGTGCGCTTGCCTCGTGCGACTTGGTGGCCACCAAGTTCCGGGTAGCACCGTCTGCAAATAGCCGGCGATATTCCTGTGACATTTTGTCAGCGCGAAGGAAGTCATTCCAGGTGACATGCTCCCACTGGCCGAATCGACGTTCGTCACAGCTCGTCACATACACAAGGATCCTGCGTGCGAAGTACACAGCCTCCTGGGCAGGCAGCCGGAAAGCTTCGATGAGCCCCGCCGCGACAGTTTCAACTAAACTTTCCGGCGTGTATGGCGCAGAATTAGGCGAAAGTGGAAATGGTAAGGGAACGGTAAAGTCAGGACCTCCCGAGCGGGAAATTCTGTATGCATTTACGTGGACCAGGTTGCTCCAGGCGCCTTGTTGATTGCCTGCGAACGGGATCCGACGCATGGTGTCACCAAGGTTCCAGTAAAACCCGGGAAAAAACCGGAATCCATGCTCGCCGGGCAGCGCTAGACGCCCCCCTGTCGCAGTCTGCGGTACCGGGATACTCCGTGCCTTCCCGCCTAGCTCCTTGCGCTCATAGACCGTGACCCGGAAATCCCGCTCAGCGAGTTCAAGCGCCGCAGACAAGCCAGCCACCCCGCCGCCGAGCACGACCACCCTGGCACCGCGCGATGCTGCCCCCGCCGATGCTGGGACACCCACCAACCCCGACACGGTCGCCAGACCCGTCAAGACCGTCTCGCGCAGGAACTGCCTACGCGACCGATCTGCAAGCACCGGCTCATACCGCATCCCGGCTCCTCACCCGCCCACTCCGTGGCGACCCCGTCACGCTCAGCTACTCACCATCCGGCGCGTGACTATACCCAGCTGATCACTGAGAGCCGAGACGCATGCATCGCCGGCCGACAAACCATGCCGAGGACGGAATCGCCGCAACTAACATGTGCACCAGCACCCAGACAGGTCACCACCTTGGTGCTGACCACTGAGGCCACTCAACCGACGGTGCTGTCAATGTTCTGACGGGTCCCACCGGGCTCGTGCCGTCAACGTCGCGATGGAGCACGGGTATCGACACGACGGAGTACACGCTTACGGGACACTAGCTCGCTGAAGAAGTGTTGTCTTTTTGCCACGCTTCCGTCCATTTGGCATGCTCCTGCGAAACCAAACCCTCGAGGCGTTCCGCCAGAACACGGTGCCGGTCATCTGCACTGTAAGGACCAGCAGCGGCAAGGTAGAGGTACTTTTCATGTTTAAGGGCTTCTGCGGTGGCGCGGTACAGCACCCAATTGGTCTGCCATTGATACAACTGTTGGGCGCCCTCGGCGACGACAACAAAGGCGGCAAGCGTCGCGGTGACCGCGGCGGACACTTGGAGGGCGGCGACGACCGGTACCGCGGCGCCGACGATGAGCTGGCTGAGCTTGACCCGCTTGTAGGCTTGCTGGGCGGCAACGCTCTTGCGGTCGTACCAGCCGAGCTGATCCTCCAGCCGATCCCACGCCGGCCCACCCCCGCCGTCCTGAGCTACTTGCCGAGGCTGGTCGCTCATATCATCTCCCGTCGATCCCACGTGAGAGTCTCACCTTGAAAAACCATCTGTATATAGGGTGCTCGCACGTACGGAGCGCATGCGCTTACTGGTCTGGGTCGGATCGGGTTGCTTGGGATCTTGCTGTGGTTGCAACACGGAGTGGTGAGGCTGACGGCGAGTTCGATTCTCACTGGAACATAGCCGCAGATCAACAGCACGTCGCGAGACTTCTGTACCAGCGGACGCACGCCCGATCAGGGTTCGCACCAACTTATTGGATGCCGGTAGGAGCTCGTGGTGTGCAGTCGTGATCTTCTAGGCATCGATCGGGTGGCCCGGTTCACACCTCTCGCCCTGTGTGGCCGACTGTTCTTCGGCCCGCCTCCCGCCCCTCGACCACCGCGGCCGGGGGGAAGTGGTTGCAGGGAGGATTGTGCCGCCCGCAGTCGGTGTGCCTTCCCGGACCCGCGCTCAGCGGTGAGCTCCCAGATCCGCACCGTCCTACGGGTGTAGGCGGAGGCCAACCAAGACCTGTCCGGGGCTACCACCAACGCCGACACCCCCAGTAACACCTGACCTGCCATCGGTAGCCTTGTGCCCCTGTGGGAGGGGCGGTTATCCGATGGCAGTCGACCCGTCGTCTGGGCGGGATGACGGCCGATGGCTGATCTGGACGTTGCTCGTCGCCGCAGCGGCCTTCGTCCTCGGTGTTATCGGGCTGGCCGTCTACCTGCCGGGGAAGCAACGATTTCTCGATCTCGCCTATCATTCTCTGCAGTTGTTTGTGCTGAGTAGCGATCCGCTACAGGGCAACAGTCCGTACAACCCGCTTCTGGAGATTGCCCGGTTCCTTGCTCCGGCTACCACTGTTTACACCGTGTTCAGGGCGTTCCGTTCGGTGGTTCGTGAGGGGTTGCGCCGTGGCGCTATCGCTCGGTTGGTCGGCCATACCGTTGTGACTGGGGACAGCGCGGCGAGTCTCGTACTGGCCGGGAACCTACGGGCGTCAGGAGCGAGGGTTGTCCTGGTGGGCAGCGAGGCGGCCGAGGTGGCCCGGCGACAGGGGATTCTGGTCGTGCCCGGAGACGCCCGGGAGATCACCACATTGCGGGCCGCTGGGGTTCGTGGAGCCTCGGCCCTATACGCATGCGCGCCGCAGACGGCAACCAACGCCGCCGTCGTCCTCGCGGCTGCGGAGATCGACGGCCGAGACCAACGCCTGGAGGCGTTCGCTCAGGTCCGCAGCGACGAGCTGGTTGAGGCGTTGCGCGTGCGCCAGGTTGCCGCGCTCGTGCAAGGGCGGCGGGTCACGATCGACTTCTTCTCCCTTGAGGACACCGCGGCTCGTCAGCTTCTGGATCGATATCCGCCAACGGCCGCATCGGTTGTGATCGTCGGTTTCGGTGCGTTCGGGCAGGCGCTGCTTCGCGCGCTCGTGCGGCGAACCAATCCCGAGGGCAGGTCGCTGTCGATAACGGTGCAGACCGACGACGCCGACCGGGTGATCGAGCTGGTGGCGCAACTGGAGCAGACGCAAGGCCGCACGATCCAGTCCCGCCCGTACCAGGCGGCAGAAGCCGTCAAAGCCGGCGACGCCGTGTTCGTCTGTGTCGAGGACGAGGACGGCGCGCTGCGGGGTGCCCTGCAGCTGGCGCGGACCGTGGACGGACGCGTGGTGCTGTGCTTGCAACGTGAGTCACCATTCCGGCAGGCCCTGATGGAGACGCCTGGACTGGACATTTTCGGCATCCTTGACGCTGCGTGCACGCCGGAGCACATCACGGCCGATGCAGTGATCGGTAAGGCCGCACGAGTGATCCACAACCGCTACGTCGAGTCGTGCCGGCAGCGCGGGGACACCGAACTCACAAATCCTTCTATGCGGCCCTGGGCTGAGCTGCCGCTGTATTTGAGAGAGTCGAACTACGCGCAGGCCGAGCACATCGGGGTCAAGCTGGACGCGATCGACTGCACGCTTGTCCCCGCTCGGGCCGACGCCGTTGCGTTCGAGTTCCGGCCTGGAGAGGTCGACCGGCTGGCCCGGATGGAACACGTCCGGTGGATGGCGGGGACGGGGCTGCAGATCCAGCGGCGCAGTTAGCCGGGGCAGGTCTTTTCGTAGTCGAGGTCGGGGACGTACTGGTCCCACTCCTCGCGGCTGAGACCTCGGCCGGTGATTGCGCAGGCCCGGTCCGTGGCGTGATCGCGGAGGTTGAGGAGACGTTCGAGGTCGGCCACGGCGATGGCGCCGTTCCAGCCGCCGACCGCCAGCTTGCGACCATCCGGGAAGAAGACCAGTGTCTCCGCGCTGGGGGTGCCGCCGACGGGCTGGCCTAGCTGCACTGGGGCGGCCGGATCGCTTACGTCGCGGAGCGCAACGGAGCCTCCGGACGTGGCCGTGGCGAGTAGGAGGCCGTCCGGCGAGAACGCGATGGAGACCGACGCTGCCGCTGCGGCGACGTCGAGAGCGGGACCGACCCGGGACGGTTTCGTCGGGTCCCCGACGTTCCACAAGATCACCGTTCCGTTATCGCTTCCCGTGGCCAGGAGCGCACCGTTGGGGGAGAACGCGACGGACGCCACGACACCGCGGAACTCGGGCGGCCCGGAGAGTGGCCCGCTTCGGCGTGTCGGTGCCGCCGGATCGCTGATATCCCACACACTCAGTGTGCTGTCGTAACTGCCGGCAGCAAGCGTGCGGCCGTCCGGCGAGAACGCCACCGACGCCACCTTGCCGGTAATGGGCGGCCCGGTCTCCCGGGGTACCGACGGTGCTCTGATATCCCATAGGTGCACGGTCCCATCTTCGAATAGGCCAGCAAGCAGCTGGCCGCTCGGGGAGAACACGACCGACACCGCTGTGGGGACAAACCCGTCCACGCCGCTGATCTGGGGAGAGCTGAGTTGCCGCGGCGTGGAGGGATCGCTGATGTCCCACAGGGTCACCCCCGAACTGGCTGTGGCCAGGAGATGTCTCATGGGCGCGATCGAGACTCCCATTACCTCGTCGCCCGGCGCGGTCAACGAGGGACTGCTTTGCCGCGGGTGCAGCGGGGCGGAGACGTCGAACATCGCTACTGAGCGGTTCGCGGTGCTGGCGGCGGCGGTGCGTCCGTCGGGAGCCACCGCCACGGCGGCCAGCGCGGAGTTGCCGCTTTCGATCGGCATGCCAACGAGGTGGGGTTCCACCGGATCGCTGGTGGTCCACAGGACCGTCGTGCCCTCATCGCCACTACCGGCAACCACGCGGCCGTCCGTGGTGAACGCCACCGACCGGGTCGCGTCGGAGCGGCCGGTCAGCGGGGTGCCGATCCGGCGGGGCCGCGACGCAACGGCGACGTCCCACAGGATCGTCGTGCCGTCGATACTTCCGGTGGCCATCATCGGTGCGGTGGCGGAAAAGCTCACCGTGGAACCGGTGACCGTCGTGACGTACCTGGCCGCAGCGGGTGAGGTGACGTCGAAGAGCACTGTCGTGCCATCGTTGCTACTCACGGCCAGGAGCCCAGCGGCCGACCAGGCTAACCCCGACACGTCCTTGGTGTGACGGTCCGGCGGCGGGTCAAGTCGGCGTGGCGCCGCGGGCTCGGTGATATCCCATAGCAGTGGTGCCTGCCGCGTCGCCTATGACCAGGGTACGACCGTCCGGTGAGATCACCGTGGCAACGACGCCGGCCGAGTGGCCCGCCAGCGGTGAAGCCAGCCTGGTCGGCCGATGGGGGTCGCGGACGTCCCACAACGTCGGCGCCGCGTCGCCGGTGCCGACCGTCATGGTGCGGCTGTCCGGGGTGAAAGCGATCGACACCTGCGCCGGCACCCAGCTGCCCTCGGCCTGCTGGCGGGCGGTCGTCGTGCTGCCAAGCGGCACCGGCCGCGCCGGATTCCCGACGTCCCAGAGCGCGACGGCCCCATTCGTGTCACCCGCGGCTATCACGTGGCCGTCGGGAGAGAACGCGGCAGCTGCGGGCCAGGTCCCCGTCGGGGGAGCGAATGTCCCGAGACGTCTTGGGCGGGCTACGTTCCCGATGTTCCACAGCACCGTGGTGCGCTTGTCAACGGTGGCGGCCAGCGACGGATTGGGGGCGAAGACTGCCCGCCCATCCAGCGTGCCGACGTACCGACTGGCGGTAAGCGTTCCTACCAAGGCAGCGCGGGTCTGGCCGCTGGGATGGATGCGGTCCGCCGCGATTCCGAGCATCAGGGAGAGCCGGGGATCGACGTCACGGGCCAGGACAGCCCGCTGGACGAGCTGCGCTGCGGTGTTGAGCCGCAACCGGTCCTCGGACTGCGCGTAGACGAATGTCAGCCCGGCGAGTAGTCCGAGGACGCTGAGCATGGCGGCGGCGGAGACGTGCCGAGTGCGACGGAACTGTGTGAGGTGCTCGCCGACCAGCCGGTCCTTCGGCACCTCGTGCACCGCGGTGGCGACATCCTCGATGCAAGCTCGCAGCGTGTCGGTGGCCTTCGAGTAGCCGGACCGGCGGCGTCGACGCACCCGTCGGAATGCCGGACCGACGCGGTGGCCGAGAGCCTCAGGAACAAGCTCGAAATACGGTGGGCAGTCATCCGTGGGTCGAGGCAGCACCGCGAGAATGGGTTCTTCGGGGAACGAATCCGTCAGCGCCGAACGCGGCAGCGCGTCGGTTGTATCCCAGTCGAAGTCTGCCTTGCCCCACGCGATCGTTCCCGCAGTGTGCACGATCACGATCTGGGTGATCGCCTTGTTGACCGACTTGTGTTCCCGCCACCACGTCACCTCACGTTCCACCCAGCCGGAACTCGCAGCGGTCGGCGACGCGAGCAGCACGAGCCACCGCGACGTCTCAAGTCGGGAGCGCAGCGCGCTCCACACGCCCGGACCCGCGGAAAGCACCGAACGATCCCGGAAGACCCGCAGTGCCTGTAACCGGTACCAGGGCTTGGCGAAGCGCTGTAGCCCGAGCTGAAGAGCGCGGGCCTGCGCCTCGTCCTCACGGGCGTAGGAGATGAACGCGTCGTAGCCGACGAGCCGAGTCCGAACCATCAGGGCGCGGCGCGCGCTGGTCGTGGAACGCCGCGTACGCGAAGGACACTCATCGACGGTGTGAAATTCAATTTAACGGTATAACAGAGAGTATTTTGTCGCACACCATCCACCCCTCCGTGGTGAGTAGACTCATCCGAACGGACCTAGCCTCTCACTAAATGCTACCCGATCATGGGCATTCGGGCTTGAGGCGTGCGTGGGGCGGCCAGGATGGCAGGCGGAACCTCAGGAACGATCAACCTACGTTCTGACGTCC
>JAICSB010000684.1 GCA_025937115.1 Pseudonocardiaceae bacterium
GACCGCGACCGGACCGCGGAACCCAACGCGACGAACTCACGGTTGTCGGCGCCGAGATCTGACACGGAAAGCCGCACTCCCACCACGCCGTCGGCGCCCATCGCGGCGGCCTCCTCAGTCATCCGCGCCAGCGCGGTGCCATAACCGCGGTACAGCGCATCGACATAAGGTCCGAACCCAACGAACCCGGCCCGCCCTGACGACGTGACGGTCCCGCCGCCGAGCCCGAAGCCGCTGAAACCACCCAGAACTCCGACCCCACCGTAGTAGCCGCAGCCGCCGAAGCCACTCCACCCGATGTGCTGGACTATGCAGCCCATCACCTCACCAACCGGGTCGAAGCCCGCCGACTGCGCCCCGACCGCGCCAGGCACCGTCAGCAGCGACGTCCGCAGACCAGTGCTGGCGAAGCGCCGCATCCTCTCGGCGGCCACCGGCGGCAATCCGTGACCGTCCCACTGCGTCATCAGCGCTCTCCCTGTTGGCCTCCCGGCGGGGGCGTCCCCACCACCATAAGCGCCGGGGCAGGCAACCCGCGCGGAGCATCGTCTGGGTGATCCCAGCCAGGACGATGTTTTCTCGTCGCCGTTCCTCATCGGCGCTGGCAGACCGCAACCCGGCAGCTACCGACCGCTGATGCCCGAGCAGCGTGCTTCCGCCGCCACCCCGGCCCGCCGGCGGGCGGCAGCAGCGCACCCCACACCTCAAAAGGGGCGGCGGCTCATCGGGGTTTGGCGGCTCAGCGGGGGGTGGCGGGTCTGACGGGGGTGGTGGCCGTTCCAGGATGGGCAGGTCATCATTGAAACTGTCGTCGTGGGATCTGGCGAATGGCCAGGGGTCGGGATCATCGGGTCTGGGTCGGGGTTGGGGTAGTTCGTGGGTGATTGGTGGCGGCTGGGTGTGGTAGGTCCGGCCCAACGGGCTGGTCCAGACGACAATCGGGTGATAACACACACCTTAGGTGGAGAACTCGGTGGTGATCACCTGCGTCCGGCTACCGGTGGCCGAGTTCCTCGGCGATGGCATCAGCCAGTGCTTGGCGCGCAGCGACTTCATTGGGGTGCAGTACGTCCTGTAGGGGCTTCAGTTCGTCGAGAGTGGGCCCTTCCGGGTAGCTCTGCTCCACATTCCAACGCAGCTTGGCTTCCTCGGCGCCGATCGCCGCGAGTGCGGACCGCCAGGCCTGGTAGAGCTCGCGCACGTTGTCGGAGCCGAAGGCCGCGAGGTGCGCCGCCGCCGTTGCCTGGTCAGTGATAGAAGGTTCGGGAATCCTCACTCGCTCAAACCCGGCGTGGCCCCTGAGGTCGGGGTCAGCCCCAAACACGGCTTCTTCTTCGACTGCGACCTTCCAGTTCGTGATGCTGACCTCCACCCACTGGCCTGAGCGCTCGACGATGCGCAGCACCTCTAGGTATGAGTCGGCGAGACGCTGTTGCGCGCGCTCGTAGGACCGAGCGGCGTCCTCGCGCGCCCATACGGCCTTCTCACGGTCACGTTCCCGACTCCACCGGACGTCCTCACGCTCACGTTCCGCGCTCAACCGAACGTCCTCACGGTCACGTTCCAGCCTTGCCCGACGGTCGGCACGGATCTGTGTAAACATGACGCCGCCGAGTGCGCCGCAGAGTCCGACGAAGGCGACGGCCAGCGGGACCAAGGTGGTGGATAACGCCATTCGCCCAATCATGCCGGAGCAGATCATCCGGCGCGGCCGGGGCACTCAGTGAACGCTGGGGCGCGCTCGGTCGGCGTGAGGTTGTCGGGGTGGCCCGTTACGATCAACGGCGCAGTTCACGCACCAGCTGCACAAGCGGGGCATCGTCGGCGGCGGTGCCCCGCTGTCGCACACGAAGATGAAGACGGCCGGAACCGGTACGCAGCCTGCCAGCTCGCTGGAATCGAACCCACATTCACCACATACGACGGCGACGACCCGGACGGGTACGCACTCGCCGCGAACGGCCAGCGCCGCGATTGGACCAAGAGTAACGCGCGGTTGTCGCTGCCCGCGCCCAACTTTTAGTTCCTAAAAATTGGGGTGA
>JAICSB010000595.1 GCA_025937115.1 Pseudonocardiaceae bacterium
CGCCATCGCGCCGACGACTCGGTCACCAAGGCGATCACCCGGATCCTGCGCGCTGATTTGGTGATCGTCGACGATATTGGGCTGCTCCCGGTCGGCCCCGACGCCGCCGAAGGGCTCTACCGCCTCGTCGACGCCGCCTACGAGCGCCGTTCCGTCGCGGTCTCGTCGAACCTGCACCCGTCGGGGTTCGACGAGCTCATGCCCAAGACGCTGGCCACCGCCACCGTCGACCGGCTCCTGCACCACGCTCACCTGTGCCAGACCAGCGGCGAGAGCGTGCGACTGTCCCAAGCCCTCACCGGCGCCGGCGTCGTCGCCCTGGCAGGCCCCCGATGAACCCCACCACCACCCGGCTCGGGGTGATCTACGAATGCCCCGACTGCGAAACCCAATGCCCCGACTGCGAAACCCGCTGCCTCGACGAGCGCCGATGCCCGGACTGCAACCTGTTCTGTCGACGCATCGACACCGGCGGTCACCGCCCCTACTGCGACGAACCCGTCGCGATCAGTGACCTCGCCGAGCCCACCACACCCACCACCTCCCAGGCGGTGATCATGACCACCTGACCGAGCGGCCGGGTGGCCACCACCCCTCCGGGCAGATCCGGTGGCCACCACCGTTCAATTCTGTTGTCCGCTACCGTGCAGGTCTCGCGTCCGCCACCGTGCAGGATGGCGTGTCCCTTGACACAAGGTAAGTCCGGGGAGCGCTCCACCCCTACCGTTGTAAGCAGTCAGGGGGTGCCCCTGTGGATCATGCTGTTTGGGGTGGCATCCAGGGGTTGGCGGACAGGGCGTCGCGGATGGCGTCGATGGGTCGGCGTCCGTGGTTGCGGGCGCTGACGAGGTAGGACCGGATCCGGCAATGGCGTTGCAGGGTGGCCAGGGTGCGCCAGCACCCTTGGACCTTGGCGGTGAGTTTGAACCCGCGGATCGCCGACTCCGACCCGTTGTTGGTGGCCGGGACGTCGAGTCGGGTGGTGAACAGCCACACCTGCTCGGCTTTGCGCTTGAGCCGTCTGGCCAGTTGCAGGCCGGGATGGTTGCCCTTGTGCCAGGGCCGGGACAGGTTCGTGGAGATCCCGACGGCCACGCCGTTGTCGTAGCGGCGCCGCAGCCGGGTGATCAGCTCGGCGTCGGGGGTGGCCTGGTCGTCGGCGCGGGTGGTGTTGATCTCGTGGATCGCCGCGCGTAGGGCGTCGGCGACTTGGCGGGCCCAGGCCTGGGCGTCGGTGTCGATGGCGTGGGCGTCGTCGAGGTAGCGCAGCATGTGGCTCAGGCATTGTTGGACGCCGGCCAGGTCGTCGTCGTAGCTGGTGTAGCCGCCGTAGTCGTCGCGGACCAACACCCCGCGGAACTCGTTCACGATCCCGAACGCGTTGATCGAGGTCTTGGTGCGGTCACCGGCCGCGCCGTACCAGACCAGGTCCGGCCCGCCGCCGGTGTAGGCCCGCATCGTGCGCACGGTGTACACGTGCGGGTTGTGGCAGTCCGAGTCGCTGCCAGCGGCCGCGGCAGAAGTCGTGGTCGCGGCGGCGGCTGCTGCTGCTGCTGCTGCGGCGGTAGCGGTGGTGGTGGCGGTGGCGGTCAGCGGGGCGGGGGTTTCGTCGGTGCCCAACACGTCCTGGGCGCGCAGCGCCGCCTTGAGCGTTTCCTCGAACCCGGCCGTGGTCAGCGCGTCGTCCAGCCGGGTCAGGCAGGAGGAGATGAACCCGGTGGACACCGCCACCCCGAGCAGCGTGGACATCAAATCGGCGGTGCGTTCGATCCCGAGCACGTCCTGGCTGGCCAGCAGGGTCGCCGCGGCGGTCACGTTCGGGCCGTAACAGGTCGGCCCGCCCCGCACCCCCGCCGGTAGGTCGGCGGTGGTGGCATGCTCGCAGCCACAGCGGCGGCGCATCATCTGGTACTCGGTCACCGCCATCGAGAAGGTGGGCAGGTCGAACACCTGCACCCGGGACGCGACCGTTCCTGGCGCGCCGGCCAACCCGCCACCGCAGCCCCGGCAACAGGACGGCTCGACCGGCTCTCGCTTGTCGGGGGTGGCCACCGGCGCCAGACCGCTCCCGCGATGCCCCGGCTGCCCACCCTGCTTACGCCGAGCCCGGCCCGCCGGCTCACCAGCCCCCGCGGATGGCTGTCGCTGCGGTGACTGCTCGGCCTGCCGGCCAGCCGAGCGCCTGCCCGCCTTCGCTTTGGCCCTCGCGCCTGGCCCGTCTGAGCTCGGCGGCTGCGAGGAGTTCGAGGAGTCCCGGCCCAGCTGCCGCCGCAACGCCTCCAACTCGACCCGCAACGCCTCGATCAACACAGCCTGCTCGGCCAGCTGGGCCGCCTGCTCGGCCACCAAAGCCGCCAACTCCCCATACGAGGGCGTCGCCAGCGGCTCGGACACCGGCGGAGTCCAACATGATCAAACAGCGGACGCCAGCACCGACACGCCGCAGGTCAGCCGGGGGTCTGACTGGTTACCGCGAGGCGGCCACGCGCCGCGCCCAATGGGAAGGGGTGGGCGGTTCCTCCACGCATGGTGCGCAGTTGAACTTCTCTTTAACTTCTCGTAGACTTGCCG
>JAICSB010000054.1 GCA_025937115.1 Pseudonocardiaceae bacterium
GCGAAGGCCTCGGTCATGTAGCCGGCGTAGGAGCCGCATTCGGCGCGTTCCTTCGTGGTGAGGTCGTCGTCGGCGATGACGTCGGAGATGCCGATCCGGGGGCCGGCACGCAGTAGGTCTCGGTGAGCACGGCGGGTTTGGCGACAGAGAGATTGATGACACAGTTGAAGATCACAACGTCGATGATGTTGGCGGGGGGTGACGCCATCGAGCGACCGGATCGGCCACACTCGCATGCCGCGAATCGCGCTGTCATGCCGAGTTGAGTGCACTCTTCTGCCGCTGTGCGCGCGCTGAACGCCGGGCATGAGCGGCTACCTAATGCGTCATGGTCAGCGTCGTGGACGTGCCGGCGATGTCCATCTCCGGTGGTGATGTTCGGCCAGGTGCTCAGGTCTTGGGCTGGCTGGCCAGGTATCCCCGGAGCGGCATCGCTGTCCGTCGACGCGCAGGCGACGTTTCTCAGGGTTCACGGGCGTGGCGGGGTTGGTTGGCTGTCAGGGGTTACGGGCTGCCGGGTGAGTCACTTTGCGGCTCGAATGCCACCAGAAATGCAACCACCGGCGTCCACGCTGGACCATGAAGTGATCACTATCCCGACGTTTGTGCTGGTAGAAGGGCGGAAGCGGAGGGATTCGAACCCCCGGTGCCTTTCGGCACGCTCGCTTTCAAGGTCGTCGACCTGGCGATCAGCGGTGACCATCCCAGCGGTATGGGCAGGTCGTAGGCCCGGGCGTGGTCACTCCCGGGCCTTGCTGATCGCGGGTGAATGCAACCACAAATGCCACCACTGTGGTTGCGCCGGCCGGGACGCCCGTCGCCCGCCGGTGCCACAGTCGGAGCAGGGTGTGTCCGACGGGCCCTCGGCCACTACGCACACGTCCTCCAGCTGCGGAAACCTTGGCTGGTGGGGTAGTCCCGAGCTGCATCCGACACGCGGATTAAAAGTTTGCTGTTCCGAGTGTCGCGTAGTGCCGGGTAATGATGGTTAGGGCCGGTAAATGCACGTCAGGGGAACTGGGACCGGCGTCGAGACGACACAGCGGCGCTGGAGTTCTACCGCGACGCGCGCGACACCTGGGTGGACGTCGTCCTTCGGGAGGTTCTGCGCTGGAGCGACTCCTATGTCACGACCGTGCCCACGGCTGCAGTCCACTCGCCTGACCACACCGTCACCGTGCAGGCGGGCGGCGCACTGACGCACGGGGACCCGACCGGCGCGTCATCCTGGTCGTCGACCCGGGTCGACTCGCTGCGTGACCCGCTCGACGACGGCTGGGCGACCAGCCCCATCGACCGGATGGAGGAGCCGCTGAGGGCCGGCGCGGTCCCGATCGGGGTCGTCACCGATGGGCGCTGGTGGGCGATCGTCAACGCCCGCGAGCAGACCATGGTCGCCTCCGGCATCGTCGACGCGCAGACCTGGATCGAGGAACCGCAGGCCCGCAACGCCGTCATCGCGTTGCTTCAGCGCAGGCGGCTGCTCGGCGGTAAGCCCGAGGACCGGCTGACCGAGCTGTTCGGCGACTCGATCGCCGCCGCCGAGGAGATCACCGAGGCGCTGGGCACGCAGGTGCGCCGCGCGGTCGAACTCCTGGTGCAGGCGCTGTCCGAAGCCGCGCTGGGCACCGTGCCGGACCCACTGCCCGCCAACCGGTCGGACGTCTACGAGGCCGCCGTGACGGTGCTGATGCGAGTGGTGTTCCTGCTGTTCGCCGAGGAACGCGGCCTGCTGCCGCAGAGCAGCCTCCACTGGGTACGGCATCAGCGGTGAGCTGGACGCCCGGGACGCCCGGGCCCGCGAGGAGGGCAGCGAAGCCCTCGACGCCACGCACCTGACCTGGCACCGACTGCTCGCGACCTCCCAGGCGCTGTATCACGGCGCGTTCTTCGAAGACCTACGCTTGCCCTCCTACGGTGGTTCGCTGTTCGACCCGAGCCGCTTCGCTTTCCTCACTGCACGCGGTGACCGCGCCACACTGGCGATCACGGTCAGCGACCGAGTCATGGTGGAGGTCCTCCGGGCGGTGCAGATCGCCCAGCTGCGGGGGCAGCCGGCGCGGCGGATCTCGTTCCGCGACATCGACGTCGAGCAGATCGGCTACATCTACGAGGGCCTGCTCGGCTACACCTGCGCCCAGGTCGACGAGATCACCATCGGTCTCATCGGCAAGCCGGGTGAGGAGCCGGAGATCCCACTGGCCCGGCTCGAGTTCGACGCGCTGATCTTGTTCACTCTTCGCGTGTCAGCCGATCACGACGCGCCCACTACTACCCCCTGGAGTAGATCATCTAGCTCGCCCCGAGCTGTTGCAGTGGCGGGAAGGGGCCGGTGCCGGCCAGCGGGATCGGCATCGGTGGCCACACCGGCAACCGCACCGGGAGTCTCAGTTTCTTCTTCAGCAGCGGATGCTCCCAGCCCAACAGGGAGAACGTGACGGCAACCGAGCAGGCTATACACTCCACCGCCTGAATCGCGCCATCCCGCACCACTACTGCGGTCTCCAGCAGGCCAAACACCACGTCGAGCTCGAATTCGACCCGGGTCACCTCCTGGCCATCGACCAGTACACTGACGTATGGACGCTGCGTGGAGTGGATCTCGTACGGGTCGATCAGGGTCACCGTCGTCTCGCCGCGCTTCGGATCGGCGAGACTGGTGCGCCCGGCCTGCACCACCGCGTGGCACCGGCCCAGGCCGGTGAGGAACAAACCGGCCAGGTCCTCGTCGAGAAACTCCACCGCGCTGGACAGGATCCTGCCGTCGAGCAGCCGCTGGCGAAGCACCGTCTGCCGCGCCGGCTGCACCGATGCAATCCCATCTTGTGGCAACTGCGGCGTCATCGCCGCGACCACAGCGTCGACACTGGCTTGTTCGAAAGCCACCGCCCGCACGCTCGTCGGGCGGATCAACTCAGTCGTGGCCACAATGCACCTCCTGGAGGGTTTGCCAGCCGGAATCACGATGCGCCTGGACACTCACGGTGCAGGCGCGCACCATCCCATGCGGCGGTTTGATGTCGATTGACGGATCACCCGGCACCGGGCGGATGTCGATATTCTGCGTCATCCCGCGCTGCCCCCGCCGGGAGCGAATTAACGCCCAGGCGATCACCGCAGCGACGATCACGAGGATCGCAGCCGCCCGTATCTCGATCGCCTTGTACCCGGATGGGGCCGCCGTATGTAGCGGGGGGCTGATGGCGGGCGGAGCAGGCTCGGCGATCCTGGGGGGTGTCACCGTCGGCGGCGGGACCGGATCCGCGGAGCTGGCGGGGTTCGGCGGGACTATCACCGTCGGCAGCGGGATTGGACGCGCGGGACTGGCGATGGCTGGGTGGCTGCTCGGGCTCGGTGGCGGCGGGAGCGGCGGGACCACGGTGAACGTCGCATTCCCGCCGCATTCGGTCACCACGGCGTGGCCACCAGAGGACGCATCGCGGGGAACGGCGAAGGTGCCCTCGAACCGCCCGTTCGTCGCGTCCGGCACGACACTGGCGACCTGCCGACCGTCGAATTGCACGGCGCTCACTGTGGAGTACCCGGTAGGCGGGCAACTGCCAGACGCGGTCACGACCGCAGGCAGACCGGCACGGTCGGGTCGCAGGGTCAGTGCTGTCGGTGGCGTTCTTGGAGGCAACGGCGGATGCGGGAGCGGCACGCGGTCCCTGTGTGGGGGCCGGGGATAGCGCTGGGGGCCGGCACCGTCGCTGGGCCACTTGTGGCGTACCGGCAGATCGTAGTTGGGGGTGTCGGATGGTTGGTTCGGCGGTGACGGATCATAACTGCCACCGGAACCGCCGCCGTTGCTGCCGTAGTCGCTGCTGCTGCTATCGCCAGGGGACGGTGGCGGCGCGGGGTCCGCACCGGCAGCAGCAGCGCCGAGCGGGAGAAACACCAGCGCCAGAATGATCCCGACGAGCAGCGCCAATACCGGGCGCAAGCCTCGTCGCAGTGGTCGGCGATTGGCGATCGGCCCCGCTGGGCTTTGCTGCCGGCCATGGTTATCCCGCTGGCTCGAAATTGGGGCAGCCATTTGCGGTGGTGCGGGGCCTAACGCATGACCTGCTCGACTTGGCGACGTGGTTGGGCGCTGGTCGCTCATGTGGAGCCCCCCTCATCGTTCTTCACGCGCCGGAGCAATTCACATTCCTGCTCGTCCAAGCTGGACAAAGACGCGTTCGGCCCAGGCGCGATCGAGCAAGACGTAACCACTCGACCTGCACGGACGGCACCTCTGCCGTTGGTAAGGGACATGAGATCGTCCCCTCCTGCTCGTTTGGCGATCGGCCCCGCTGGGTTTCCGACCTGGAACTAGGGTGCGCGCGGTTGGCGGCGGCGATGCGAGTAGTCGCGTACTCGAACCGGGCGCGCAGCGCTACTCAGCCAGGTAAGTCGCCGCGGAGCACGGCAGGTAGCTCGCTTCGGTCGGAGGCGCCGAGTTTGGCGCAGGCGCGGTAGAGGTGGCCCTCGACGGTGCGTACCGACACCACCAGCCGGTCGGCGATCTGGCGATTGGACAGCCCACCAGCGGCCAGGGTGACGATCTCCCGTTCCCGGATGGTCAGCGACAGTGGTGGGGCCAGCGCGACCAGCGCCGGGGTGCGGGCGCCCTCGCAGGCCTGCGCCAGCCGCTGCGCCCGGGTAGTGGCGGCCTGGGCGGAGCCGTGCCGGTTACGCCGGGTGTGCGCTGCGGCGGCGTGGGCGGCGGCGTTGGCGGCCAGCAGCAACGCGCCCATTTGCTCGAGTTGGACGGAGGCGGCGTGCAAAGCCGCGCCGTCGTCGGCTGCCAAGGCCGCGGCGTGCGCGGCGGCGGCAGCCGCGCGGGGTCCGTCGACCTGGATAGCCAGCTCTGCGAGCCGATCGGCCACCGTGCGGTCCCCGAAGCACACCGCGGTGTGCAACGCGAGGACCTCCACGGCGGGCTGGTGTTGCGAAACGGCCAGCTCGGCGGCTTGGCGGGCGAGCGCGATGGCCTCGCCAACACCGCCCTCGGCGGCGGCCACCCAGGCCTGCGCAAGTTGCGCTTCCGGTTCCAGGTAAACGTAGATGGGATGCAGCGCCGCCGTCATGTCCACCAGGGCTTGCCGGGCGGAGGCCGCATCACCGGCCATCCCGAGCGTACCGGTGAGAAACACCAACCAGCCGTACGACCAACCACCGGGGTCCGCACCCTGGCTGGCCGCGATGGCTTGGCGGTACCAGCGCGCCGCGGTCCGGACCTGTCCGCGAGACGTAGCCACCGCGCCGCACATGAAGCTGGTCGCCGCGTCCCCGGGCCCGGGTGTGTCCTGGCAGCGCTCCCGGTAGCGTCGCGCGGTGCGCTCAGCCCGGTCCAGCATCCCGGCCAGGAGCAACCCCCGCAGCCACAGGGCCACGACGCCGGCCGCTTGATGCAGCCCGGGATCGGCGCGGGCGTCGATCCGCGCCAGGTTCTCCTCCGCCCGCTCCAAGCGCCCCAGCCCGCCGCACGCCGCCGCGAGACCCCACCCGGCCAGGTGCGTCGCAGCCGTGGAGCACTGGGGATGGGCAAGCACCCCGGCGGCCATCTGGGCCGCCTGCATCGTCCGACCCAGAAAGGCGTCCAGAACCGAACGCATTGCGGTCAGCTCTCGGGCGGCGCCGTCATCGGAGACGGCGTGTGCTGCCGCGTCGAGTACCGTCTCGGCCTCAGTGGGTCTTCCGAGGGTGAAGGCCAGGCTGGCCACGCGAGAGATCGCGGCCTGAGCTCGCTGGCTGTCAGTCTGAGCCAGGGCGCTCAGCGCGGCCAGCTCGGTGTCGGCCTCGACACCCCGGCCAGACCATCCCAATGCGTGTCCTAACACTAGCCGGGGCTTGAAGCCGCCGCCAGCGGCCACGGCGGCCCGGGCTACCTGCACTGCCAGCCCGAGGTCGCCGAGTTCGGTGGCACGCCGGGCGGCATCGGTAAGCAACACCGGATCCGGTGGCAGGTCGGAGTCCATCAGCAACACCGCGCGGCGCAGGGTGTCATCGGCCCGCCGCCCTCCTGTGACGGCCAAGGCGCAGGCGATGCGACCGCGCAGCCGCCGAGCGCGCAGCGTACCGATCTGCGCCCGTTGCACCTCGCCGTACAGGGGATGGGCCAGCCGGGCCTGCAGCCGCCGCCCGTCCGGGTACACCTCGATCAGGCCCCGGGCCTCGGCCTGCTCCACCTCCCCCTCAGCAGTCAGCTCCGTCAGCAGCCGTATGCCCAGCGGCTCCCCGAAGGCCAGCACGTCGACGACGTCGCGCTGCACGTCGGGCAGCTGCCCGATCCGGGTCGATACCAGCTCCACCAGCCCAGGTGACGGTGTCGGCTGCCCCGACCACCTCCACACCCCGGCGACCTGACGCAACCGGCCGGCTTCCAGCTCCCCGTCGACCAGCTGCCGCAGGTACAGCGCGTTGCCCCGGGTGATGGAATACAGCCGGCGAGCGGCGGTGGAGTCCACTGGTCCGCCGAGTCTGGCCTCCACCAGTGCCGCGGTCTCGTCCCGGGACAGTGGCTGCAGCTCCAGGCGGGTCAGGTGCTCGTCTTTCCACAGCGCGGTCACCGCATCCGGCGCGGTCTGCCCGGTGCGCAACGTCAGCACCACCGTCGCCGCCCGGCGTAGGACGAGCTGGTGCACCAGTACCGCGGAGAGCTCATCGAGCAGGTGCGTATCGTCCACCCCGACGATCACACCCGCCTTAGCGGCACCGGCCAGCAGCGCGTCACTGGCCTGACGCACCAACCGGGCCGGATCCGGCCCGATCTCGCCCAGCGTCGCGGCGAACGCGCCCAAAGGCAGGGCCCTCGCTGACGCCGTGGCCACCGCCCACCGTGTCAGCACACCCCGCTGTTGCGCGGCGGCCAGCACCTCCCGGGCCAGCCGGGTCTTGCCCACTCCTGCCGGTCCAGCCAGCACCACCCCGGCCGCCCCATCCCGGCGACGGGTCAGCGCGCTGATCACACGGAGCTCCTCGGCCCGCCCGGTCAGCGGCCAGGTGGCGGCCATACCCGAAGACTAGAGACCAGCACCGTCAGCCGGAAGTTCTTATCCGCCCAGTGTGCTTCCCCAATGTGATTAGTCGTCGTCGAACGCGGCGAGCTCACTGCGGTCGGCGGCGCCGCGTTTGGCAGGCGCGGTAGAGCTGACCCTCGACGGTGCGGACCTACACCACCAGCCGCTCGGCGATCGCCGGTTGGACAGCCCGCCGGCAGCCAGGGTGACGATCTCCCGCTTCCGGGTGGTCAGCGGCTACCAAGGAGCAGATCCACTCACCGTTGGCACGCAGACCGTATGACTTGCGGCACGCGGCGGCGTCGCTCTGGCTGACCAACGGCGTCCCCGCCACCGAGGTTGCCCGACGGCTCGGTCACGACGTGGCGATGCTACTGAAGAGCTTCGGCAACTGCATCGACGGACAAGAGGACACCATCAATGACCAGATCACGGTCCTCGCACGGCCAGTCAAGACCATGCGACACTGCCCGCGGCGACAGCCGTGCAGCACGCGGCCCAGCCAAACCCGCAGACCAGACGGGGACCAGAGCCAGAACGGTAGGCTCCGGACCCGACAAAGCCGCAGATCAGCCCTCGTCGAGGGTCTGGACGCGGTCAGCGAAGCCCGCAAGGTGGCGCGCCAGCTCGCGGCTCTTCGCTGTTTTCAGTGGTTACTCAGCGTGATGGCGTGTGGGGTTACTCAGCGTGATGACATGTAGGCGGGTGTGGGGTTGGTGAGGGTGGGGAGCTGGAGTTTGGCCGCGGTGAGGTAGACGATCGTGATCATCTTGTTTTTGTTGCGGTAGCCCCGGGCGCGGGCTTTGGCGGCCTGGACGAGGGAGCTGATCCCTTCGAGCAGGCCGTTGGTCAGGTGCTTGGTGTGCCAGGCGAGGATGCCGTCCCAGTGTTTTTCTACGAGCTTCACGAAGTCTTTGATGGGGTGGAGGCGGGAGCGTTTGGCGCCGTAGCACCAGCGTCGGAGGTACTCGGGGGCGTAGCTGGAGTGCTGGTCGTAGAAGGCCTGGAAGTCCTCCCGCCAGCGCAGCGCGCGCCCGGTCGCGAGCTTGGCCGAAGGGCGCATCAACTGGTGGAGCTCGGTTTTCTGCTTCACTGAGAGGTTCGAGAAGTTCTTGAGCCATAGCCAGCGGGTGTGCTTGAGCTCGGGGCGAGTGGTGACCTCGGTTCGGCGTACCGCGTCGACGGCCTCGCTGAGCTTGGCGGCCACGTGAAAGCGGTCGAAGGTCATCGTCGCGTTCGGCAGATGCGCCCTGATTCCGGAGATGAACGCCGTACTCATGTCGGAGCTGGTGTCCGTGATGTTCGTCGGGTCGCCGCCGTGGTCGGCCAGGTCAGCGGCGAAGCGGGCCACCGTGGCCGCGTCACGCCCCTCGGTGGCGAACAGCACCCGGGCCGTCACCATGTCGGCGAAGATGCTCACGTAGTCCTGGCCCTTGCGGGCTGAGGTCTCATCCATCCCGGCCTTGCGCACCCCAGTGAAGTCCTCCTGGTCGCGGGCCGCCCCCACGTGGTGCTCCACGATCCGCCAGATCCGGGTGTCATGCTCGCGGGTCATCGCAGCGACTTTCGCCATCGGCATCGCCGCGGCGAAGCTACACACCAGCGCCTCGAACAACAGTGTGAACCCCGACCCCGGGCGCGCCCAGGGCACACTGACCTGCCGCACCCCGTGCTCCGGACAGTGCACCCGCGGCAACCGGGCATGCAACAACGCCTTGTGCTGGAAAAAGTCCAGATGCCGCCACGTCCGCTCCACCGTGTCATGCACCGCACACCCACCCTGCGCGCAGTCCTTGGCCGGGCACGCGAACCGGGCACCACGCTCGAAACCCAGGTACAGATCCAGCTGAGTCGCCTCGGCGTCGAACTCGCTACGGGTCACCCGCCACGGCCCGCTAAGCCCCAACGCCGCCGTGAACAACCCCAGCTCATCCATACCCCAGCGACCCCCTGCTACGCGACCATCACGGACAGTCACGCAGCCAACGAAACAATCACCCCCTCGTCAACCCGCCACGCCGGGCCCACATCCACTTGATCACCAAACCCACTCGAAACAGCGAGGAGCCCAGCTCGCCGACGGCCTGGAGCATCTGCTCAGCGACGACGAGGCGTTGCGGTGTTTCCGGTTCATGAACCAGGTGATGGCCGACCAGCGCATCCAGTCGCAGGTCGCCCGGCTGCGCGCCGCGAACCCCACACTGGGTATCGAGGCGGCCCGTGACGCCGTGCTTGCCGAGGGTTCGAAGGCGTACTCGTGGTTTACCTTCCAGCTGGCCTTCGTCCTGATGCAGCTCCCGCTGCTGACCGACCCGAGTGCGCAGAAGCGCTCCGGTGACCTGGCCAAAGCCCAGTTGCTGTTCTTCCCCACTGGTGGTGGCAAGACCGAGGCCTACCTTGGGCTCGCCGCGTACACCTTCGCCATCCGGCGGCGCCACGGCGTGGTCACGACACCGGACGGCCCGCTGGACGGCAACTCCGGGGTCGCCGTGCTGATGCGCTACACGCTGCGGCTGCTCACCGCGCAGCAATTCCAGCGCGCCACCGCGTTGGTCTGCGCGGCGGAGCTGGTGGGGCGGTGTTGCGTTGGCCGCCTGCTGGCAGGCTCGGCTGTGGCGGTGTTGTATTTAGATGGTGGGCGCAAGTTCAGCGAAGGCCGCTGGAAGTCGGTGCCTCGGATCGACGTCCATGCCGAACTCGTAGTGGCCTCGACGTAGGTTCTGAACGAATGCGTGTCCAGCGCTGATTACTCGGGCTGAGCGCAGTCGTTTGAGACCGCGCATCGGCCGCAGCCGGGACTTCAGACGGCCGTGATCAGCTTCGACTGCGTTGTTCGCATACTGCTCGGTGATGTGGCAGGCCGAGGGCAGCAGCTCATCGAGCACTCGCGGATAGGCAGGAGCCCGGTCGGTGCTCACTTCGATCGCCCGGTACAAATAGATCCACCGTCCCGCGACTTTGATGTACGTCTCATCGACGAACCACCGATCACCGGGAGCGTGCCGACACGGCTGGGCGGCGTCGATGAGCAGCGGGGTGAACCGTTGCACCCAGCGATAGAGGGTGACGTGATCGACCTCGATGCCCCGTTCGGCCAGTAGTTCTTCGACGTCACGGTAGGACAGCGCGTAGCGGAGGTACCAGCGAACCGCAATCATGATCACATCCGGCGGAAAGCGGAACCCAGCGAAGCTAGACCGCGGTACTGGCAGCCGAGGGTGGCGACGACGCATCAACTCAGCCTGCCCGAACTGGTGATCCGTCAACGCAACGGCACCCCACCACCTGCATCGCCATCCCAGCTTCACCTCCAACGGCGCGATCTGCTCGGCGGGTTGATACACGAATACGCCCAGGTCGCATGACGTGGATGACCAGTTCGGCACCACAGGCCCTCCAACGTGCGGCGCAGTATCCGCATGGAGGCCGGGCTCGGGTGGATGACTCCGCACACCTGGCGGCGCACCTACGCCACGATCCTTCACGACGAGTTCGGGTTGTCGGATAGGCAGAAAGTCGACCTGATGGGTCACTCCAAGATCAGCATGATGAAGGACGCCTACGTGCACCGCGGCGAGCTGCACGCCGACGCTGCGGTGTACCTGGACGCCGCCTACGCCGAGTGAGAGGACTGCGGACGGCTTGTGCCCGGCTGAGCGACCGGCCCACAACTCGCCTACGGTCGTACTTTCCGCCTCAGCCTCAGCCAGTATGCCGTCTCTACGTGGCGCTTCGTGGTCGATTGATACGGCCAGCTGGCCCGACCGCAGTTCGCTCGGCTGCACTCACTGCTGTGCACCCCAGGTGCCGCTCAAGGCGAGCAGTCCAATAGAACTTCCGACGGCGAGGCAGCGATCGTTGAACGACGCGAGCCCGAGCACCTCATGGTGGACCGGGATCACGTGGAGCGCGTGACCGGTGGCGGGGTCCCAGATCCGCACCGTGCGATCGATACTGGCGGAGGCGAGCAGCTCACGCCCGCCCACCCGCACCGCGCAGACCCCGTTCAACCAGTCGGTGTGCCCATGCAGGGTGCGCTCGGTGACGCCGGTGGCGGGATCCCAGATCCGCACCGTGTGATCGGCGCCGGCGGAGGCGAGCAGCTCACGCCCGTCCACCCGCACCGCGCACACCCCGTTCACCCGGTCGGTGTGCCCGTGCAGGGTGCGCTCGGTGGCGCCGGTGGCGGGGTCCCAGATCCGCACCGTGTGATCGTCGCCGGCGGAGGCGAGCAGCTCCCGCCCGTCCACCCGCACGGCGCACACCCCCTTCACCCGCTTGGTGTGCCCGTGCAGGGTGCGCTCGGTGGCGCCGGTGGCGGGGTCCCAGATCCGCACCGTCCGGTCGCCGCTGGCGGAGGCGAGCAGCTCACGCTCGTCTACCCGCACCGCGCACACCCCACGAACCTCGCTGGTATGTCCGTGCAGGGTGCGCTCGGTGGCCCCGGTGGCGGGGTCCCAGATCCGCACCGTGTGATCGTCGCCAGCGGAGGCGAGCAGCTCCCGCCTGTCCACCCGCACCGTGCACACCCCGCGAACCTCGCTGGTGTGCCCGTGCAGGGTGCGCTCGGTGGCCCCGGTGGCGGGGTCCCAGATCCGCACCATGCGGTCGTCGCCAGCGGAGGCGAGCAGCTCCCGCCTGTCCACCCGCACCGTGCACACCCCCCAGACCCCGCTGGTGTGCCCGTGCAGGCTGCGCTCGGTGGCGCCGGTGGCGGGGTCCCAGATCCGCACCATGCGGTCGTCGCCGGCGGAGGCGAGCAGC